>JANNAY010000827.1:0-1961 GCA_031384945.1 Deltaproteobacteria bacterium | reverse complement strand
ACGTCGTCGCAGGCGGCGTTGTCGCGGCGCGGCGCGCACGGATCGAGGGGGAACGGATCGGTGCCGTCGTTCGGTCCATCGCCGTCGGTGTCGGGGTTCAGCGGGTCGGTGCCGTTTGAGCCTTCGTCGCCGTTGTCGACGCCGTCACCGTCGCTGTCGACGTCGTCGCAGGCGGCGTTGTCGCGGCTGGGCGCGCACGGATCGAGCGGGAATTCGTCGTCGCCGTCGTCGAGGCCATCGTCGTCGCTGTCGGGGTCGAGGGGGTCGGTGCCGGCGTCGACCTCGTCGCCGTCGTCGCTGCCGTCGTCGTCGCTGTCGGGGTCGAGGGGGTCGGTGCCGCGGTCGCTTTCGTCGCCGTTGTCGAGGCCGTCGCCGTCGCTGTCGACGGCGTCGCAGGCGGCGTTGTCGCGCGACGGCGCGCAAGGATCGAGGGGCGCGGGGTCTTCGCCGTCACCGAGGCCATCGTCGTCGGTGTCGGGGTCGTTGGGGTCGGTGCCGATGTCGCCTTCGTGGTCGGTGGGCAGTCCATCGCCGTCGGGGTCGGGGCCGCAGACGCTCGGCGTGCCGAGGCAGGCGTTGCCGGCTTCGATGGCGCACGTCGACGAGCAGCCGTCGCCGTTGTCGAGGTCGCCGTCGTCGCAGGCCTCGACGCCGGTGCTGGTGACGTCGATGACGGAGTTGCCGCACAACGTCGCCGGCGCCGACGCGCAGATCTCGACGGGGCGGCCGACGCGATCGCCGCAGGTGAGGGCGGTGTCCCACAGCGGACGCGAGACGCGCGGCACGCCGAGCACCTCGAAGCCGGTGGGCACGCTCGACGGCGGGCCCTGGCCGCTCAAGTCGCTGCCGCGGCCTTCGGTGTTGCCGTTGTTGACGTTGTTGCCGGTGAAGGTCACGGCGGCGTCGGCGAAGAGCACTTCTTCGACGGCCTGCCCACCCTGCTCCCAATACAGAATCTCGATCGGGTAGACGCCGGCCTCGGCGAAGTTGGCGCGGCGCGTGTCGAGGGCGGGCGAGCGGTTGTTGTTGACCTCGGCGACGACGACGCCGCCGACGCGCAAGCTGTAGCCGTCGTCGGTGTGCACGAGAAACGTCTTGGTGCCCGGCGTGGTGATGTGGATGCTGCCGCGCAAGCGAACAGCGGCGCCGTCGAACTGGCTCACCTGACCGGTGCCCGTGCCGGCGTTGTGGGCCGTGCAGACGACCGAGGTCTGGCGCGTCCACGGAAAGACCTGTGACGCCGCGCCCGGCGTCGCCGTCGTCGCGACGTTGCGATCGTCGAAGTCGGCGAACGACACGATCTCGTGAAACGCCGGATCGGGCGCGAAGCGATCTGTCGTGGCGTCGATCAATCCCTGCGCCTCAGCGACGTTGTTGGGAAACGCGCTGCGATTTGCCTTCAAGAACAGCCCGCAGAAGCCGTCTGCTCCATCGAGGGCGGCGACGTCTTTGGCGCCGTCGCCGTCTTCGTCGAGGCGCGCCGACGCCGGGACCGCCGTCACCGTGCCCGCCGCCGGCGCTTGCGCCTGCGCAGCGAGCGAGAAGGCGGCGGCGACGAACGTGAGAAGAGAAGCGCGCTGCATGACGACGAGTATGCGGAGCGCGCGGTCGCTTTTCTGTTTGTGCCTCGCTTGTCTCGGTCCCACGTCACGTTGTTGTCGTCGTCGCGCGGACATGACCCGACACCGGCGCTATTCGACCAACTTCAGGCCGGGCTGGGTCGTGTTGCGCATGTGATCAGCGAGCTTGAAGAGCGCGTCGTCGAGCTTCTCGCGCGTCTCGTTCGACAACGTCGTGTTCTCGCTGAGCGCCTGGCGCATGCACAGCATCCACTGGTCGCGGGCGCGGTCATCGATGGCGAACGGCAGATGGCGCGCGCGCAGCCGCGGGTGCCCGCGCTTCTCGACGAAGAGCGGCGGCCCACCGAGCCATCCCGAGAGAAACCAGAAGAGCTTGTCGCG
>JANNAY010000822.1:0-5543 GCA_031384945.1 Deltaproteobacteria bacterium | reverse complement strand
GTCGTCGGGAGCGCGCTGGTAGTAGGTCCACGCCAGGGCAGCGAGGAACTCGCCTTCGTCGGGGTAGAGGGCGACGGCCTCTTCGAAGCACTTGGCGGCGTCGTCGAGGCGACCGGCGTCAAAAGCGCTCTCGCCTTTGCGAAAGCGGGTCTCGGCGCCGAGCAGCTTCGAGAGGTCTTCGCTGACGGCGGTCTTCTGCCCCTGATCGAGGCGGGCGACGTACTCTTGACGACGACGTTCATCAGACAAGGTCTCGAACGCCGTCGCCAGCTGGTTCTGAATTTGTTCAGCGAGCGCCCGCGCATCAGCAGGCACGGCGCCGTCGGCCGATCTGCGCAGGCGATCGGGGTGCAGCTCTTTGGCGAGCGCGAAGTAGGCCCGCTGGATCTCATCGATCGAAGCGCGCTTCGACACGCCCAGCGCCTCGAAGTGGTTCTGCCGCTTCAACAAACGCGCGCGCTCGACGAGGCGGGCCCGCAGCTCTTCGATGGTCGCGGCCTCTTGAAACGCACCAGCGATGAGCGCCGGCTCCGCGTTCGACGGCTTCTTCGGCGGCAGCGGCGGCGCCGACGACTCTTTCTTCTTCGGCAACGGCGGCGGCGACGACGACGACGGCGCCTCCAACGGCTGCTGCGCCTTCTTCGCCTGCCGCGCATGCGGCTGGATGACCTCGGCGGCCATCAACGAATAGACGAGCTTCTGCGCCGGCTTCTTTGGCAGACCGCTCTTCTCGACGACCTCGCGCATGGTGCGACGACCGTCGATGAGCGCCACGAGGTTGCGCTCGTCGGCCTCGAGCGGGATCTCTTGAAAGCGGTGCGACGGCTCGGGATGCACGCCCAAATACAGGTCTTGAAACGGCTCGAGCAGATCGTGCACCTGTTGGTCGGTGAACTTGCGGCGCACGCCCTCGCTGACGATGGTCGCGAGCGACATGTCGAGGTGGATTGCCTGGGTCGGGATCTCGATCTTGGCGTTGAATTGGTAGTCGCCGTCGGGCCAAGAAAAGATGTCGAACAGCTTCTGCTCGAGTTGCAATTGCAGTCCGAACACGAGGTTGTGCGGCGAGATCGCGCCGGCCTCGATCAGCACCGTGCCCTGCTGCTTGCCGGCCTGCTTCTTCAGCGTCTCGAGCGACGCCTCGCACTCGTCTTCGGTGATCATCTTCTCGCGCACGAGAATTCGCCCGAGGCACTCGCTCAAGAGATTCGACTTTACAAAGATGGGGTATCCATCTTTCAAGTAGACGATTTTCTTGATGCGCCCACGACGGAGCAGCAGCGCGCCCGTCGCCTTCCAACGATACAATTGAGATAAGACCTCAGGAAACCTTTTGTTCTTCAGGTTGCCCCGCACGGTCTTCTCAGCGGGAAACGACGACGACGCGCTCTCGACCTGATCTTTCTCGAGCCGCGTGTCGAAGTCGGCGAGCGGGTCTTCGACCATGCCTTCGACGCGGGCCGACGACGCAGGCTTCGGCGCCGACGGCAGCGCCGAAGCCCCTCTGCCAACGGGACGGCTCTTCGTCGCCCCCGCGGCTTCTTTGATGGCGGCGACGAGCTCGTCGACCTTGAAGGGCTTGTCGACAAAGGCTGTGACGCCCTTGTCTTTCGCCTGCTTCTTGTGGCGCGTCGACTTGTAGATGCCGCTCATGACGACGACGGGCACGTTCTCGCCGCCGGGCATCGCCCGCAGCTTGTCGATGAGATCGAAGCCGCTGATCGTCGGCAGGAGCAGGTCGGTGAGCAGCACGTCGGGCAGACGTCGCTCGAGCGCCTTGAGCGCCCAGTCGCCGTCTTTCTCGACCATCACCTGCAGGCCGGCGCCCTCGAGCGCCTCGCGCACAAGCGACTGGATGCCGGAGTCGTCCTCGACGACGAGAGCGGTCTTCACCATGGGCCGGCGTCTACCACGTCGTCGACGGCGGAGACACCGGTGGCCTTGGTGCACCATGTGCTTGCCCTGCAGCTCGCGCTGGCCCTCCCACTCGTGTCTGACGCGCGCCCTCCCCCGCCGCACGTGGCTCGCCCGTCGTGGCGCGGGCCACGACGTCGAACCTCCACCACCGAGCGACCCCGTCCGCACGAGGCCACCCGTTGTCGGACCCGCGCCTTGCGACGCGCCGACCCTGCTCCCAAAGGCGTGTTGTCGAGCGGGCTCGGGTGCGCGCGCACGCCGAAGGGCTCCTCCAAAAGCTCGGGTGGCCAGCCCGTGTCGTGGCCGTCGTCGTCTCCGCCGTCGAGCTATTCAACAGCGGTGCCAGCAGCGTCGCCGCGTCCGGCTGCGACGACGACAACGAAAGAGATGTGGATCGTTCCACTTCTCGTCTCTCAGCAGGCCGCGACATCTCGCACGAGCCGCCTCGACACGGATCCGGCCCCGTGTCACGGTTCCGTTACACGTCTGCGCCAAACGACGCCGGCCCCTGCTACCTCTGAAGCCCACCCCAAGGTGACGTCATGGAACCGACCCTCGCCAAGCTGACCCTCGAACCGCCCGCCGGCTTTCTCGCCGAAGAAACGACGTCGTCGTGGCGGGTGGCCGCCCCCGAAGGCGAGCTGAAAGAGGCGCGCGCGCCAGGCATGACCCAGCTCGTGGTGCGGCCGAACCTGATCGTGCAGCGGCGCAAGGTCGTCTTGCCCACCGACATCGGCGCCCTCGTCGCCGGCGTCTGCGCCGACCTCGTCCGCCACGTCGTGGGCATCAGCACCATCGACAGCGACGAATTCACCTTCGCCGACGGCAAGGTCGGCCTGCTCATCAAGTACACGATGCCGGCGTTCAAAGAGTTCAAGTTGGCGCAGATGCAGGCCGCTCGTCTCGACGACGACGTGCTCACCACCGTCACCATCTCCACCGAGCTCTCGCGCCTCAACGCCGCGGTCGTCGAGCAGTACGTGAAGAGCCTCGCCTCCGCCTCGATCATCGCCTGAACCCTTCGCAGCTTCTGGAGCCCGCACCATGACGTCCAAGATCGGCACCCTTCCGAGCCCCCTGTTCCAGAAGACGAACAACGAGGCCGCTGCCCCGACGGCGAAGGCCAAGCCGGCCGAGGCGACGTCGGCGCCGGAGAAGCCGTTGTCGTCGTTGGCGCAGCACATCGCGTTCTTTGAAACGCAGGGCACCGGCAACGTTCAGCAGAAGGGCACGCGCGAAGGCCTCAAGGCCCTCGGCATCGGCGGCATCTCCGTCGGCTTCGGCGGCTTCGCGCTGACGGCGCCGTTCTCGATCCGGCAGAACAAGTCGCTGTTCGCCGACGCCGTGCACATGGACCGCATCCAGGAAGGCGTGCGCGCCGACGGCACCGACACCGGCGTCTACAACAAGGCCGACGGCTCACTCAACCTCGACAACCTGAAGAAGTTCATCACCAGCGCCGCTGGCGACAAAGGCTTCATCACCGACAAAGACATCGGCAAGTTCATCAACAAGCAGCCGGCGGGACAGCCGAAGGGACTGGGCCCCGTCGCCGCCCTCGAGTGGAACTTGCTGATGGAGCTCGCGGGGCAAATCACGACAAAGGGCGAGCGCGTCCTCACCGTCGACCACGTCGTCGCTTTCTACGACGGCAGCCTCTTCAAAGACCTCGCCGCCGCCCGCGAAGCCGGCACGCTCTACAAGCCCACGGGCGCCGTCTCGCACGATGGACTGCGCAAGGTCGCCAAGGGCCTCTCGTCGCAGGCCCTGCAGATGGGTGGTGTCGAAGCCGGTGAAGCTGCCAAGGCCAACAAAGCCGCGACCTTCACCATCGATGACGCCGCCTCGCTCGAGTACCAGCAGAAGACCAAGACCCTCGGCTCGACGCTGGCCGGTGCCTTCAAAGCGCTCTGCCCGGCCGGCAAGGGTTGAGGCTTGCGGTTGAGTCTGCGCTGAACCCAACCACGGTTGAGTGACTCCCCAACCCGGGTTGTGCATCTTGCCAACCCGGGTTGTTCATTTCTGGCGAAGAGAGCCGCAATGTCGACGGTCCACGGGCGCACCTGCAATTTGTGTGAAGCGATGTGCGGCGTGCTCGTCGACGTCGACGGCGACAAGGTCGTCAGCATCAAGGGCGACCCGAACGATCCGTTGAGCCATGGGCACATTTGCCCGAAGGCGACGGCGCTGGCCGACCTCTACACCGACCCCGATCGGCTGCAGGTGCCGCTGCGCAAACGCGGCAAAGGGCCCAACGCGCAGTTTGAAGAGTGCACGTGGGAACAGGCCTTTGACGAGGTCGCCGCCCGCCTGCTCGACGTGCAGCAGCGCCACGGACGCGATGCCGTTGGCGTCTACCTCGGCAACCCGACGGTGCACTCGCTGGGCGCGCTCACCCACAGCCAGCTGTTCTTGCGCTTGTTGAAGACGAAGTCGCGCTACTCGGCGACGTCGATGGACCAGCTGCCGCACATGCTCGCGGCGCTCGAGCTGTTCGGCAACCAGCTGCTCATCCCCGTGCCCGACATCGACAGAGCCAAAGGCGTCGTCGTCATCGGCGCCAACCCGCTGGCCAGCAACGGCAGCATGATGAGCGCGCCGGGCATGAAGCAACGCCTGCGCGCGGTGCAAGAGCGGGGCGGCACCGTCATCGTCATCGACCCGCGCAAGACCGAGACCGCCGCCGTCGCCGACAAGCACCTGTTCATCCGTCCCGGCACCGACGCCGCCCTGCTCGCTGGCGTCATCAAGCTGATCCTCGACGAGAGCGCTGATCGAAGAGGGCACCGCGTCCTCACCTGCATCGACGGTGTCGCCGACGTCGCCCGCGCTGTCGCCGGCTTCGACGTCGCCGCCGTCGCCGAATTCACCGGCGTCGCTGCCGCCGACATCGTCGCCGTCAAAGACGCCATCCTGCCCTCGGCCTCCGGCGGTGGCGGCAGCGTCGTCTACGGCCGCTTCGGCGCCTGCACACAAGACTTCGGCGGCGTGACCGGCTGGCTCTTGAACGTCGTCAACGCCGTGGCCGGCCTGCTCGACGTGCCCGGCGGTTTGATGTTCACGCGTCCCGCCGTCGACCTCGTCGGCCTCGCGCCGAAGCTCGGGCTGCAGGGGCACTTCGGACGCCGCAAGAGCCGCGTGCGCGGGCTGCCCGAATTCGGCGGCGAGTTTCCCGTCGCTTGCCTCGCTGAAGAGATGGAGACAGCGGGCAAAGGACAGATTCGCGCCCTCGTCACCCACGCCGGCAACCCGGTGTTGTCGACGCCCGAAGGCGGGCGCCTCGACCGCGCGTTGCCCGGCCTCGAGTTCATGGTGTCGATCGACATCTACTTGAACGAGACCACGCGCCACGCTGACGTCATCTTGCCGCCGACGTCGCCTTTGCAGCGCGAACACTTCGATGTGCTCTTGCAGGGCCTCGCCGTGCGCAACACCGCCCGCTGGTCCGCGCCCGTCTTCGAAAAGCCGGCGACCGCGCGTCACGACTGGCAGATCTTTCTCGAGCTGGCGCGGCGCATCGCACCAAAGACCCTGCGCGGACGCGTCGAGCAAGGCGCAGTCGACGTCGTCATGAGCCGCGGACCCGCGCCCTTGATCGATGGGTTGTTGCGCATCGGTCCGCAGAA
>JANNAY010000819.1:0-2784 GCA_031384945.1 Deltaproteobacteria bacterium | reverse complement strand
GGATACTCCGGATCGAGCGGCACATAGGCGGCGCCAGACTTGGCGACGGCGAAGAGGGCGACGACGAGGTCGACGCTGCGCTCGAGCAGAATGCCAACCCAGGTGCCCGGACCCGCGCCAGCGGCCTTCAAACGCCACGCGAGCTGGTTCGCTTTCTCTTCGAGCTGGCCAAATGTGAGCGATCGCTCACCTTTGTCTTCGTTGCAGACGACGGCGATGGCGTCTTTGCGTTCGTCGACGCGGCCTTCGAAGAGCTCGTGGATCAACAGCTGATCAGGGAACGCGCGCTGCGTCTGGTTCTGCCGGCCGAACAAGATGGGGTGGCGGTCGTCGTCGTCGAGCAGGCGCACCTCGCCCGTCGTCTTGGCCTGCGCCATCGACAGCAGCACCTGCGAAAACCAGCCGATCAAGCGATCGATGGCGCCGGCGGCGAAGCGGGCGCGATCGAACAAGACGCGGACTTCGACGTTCTCTGCAGAGATATCGAAGACGGTGATGTTGAGCGGAAAGGTCGGTTGCTCTTCATAGTGAAAGAAGCGCTTCTCGAAGCGCTTGTCGCCGGTGCGCAGGGTGGCATTGAGCTCTTGGTTCTCGAACATCAACAGTGTGTGAAACAGCGCCGTGCCGCGCGGCACATCGGCTTGCCCCAACACATCGACCAGCGGCGTGTGCTCGTGATCGCGCACCGCGAGGCTCTGCGCCCGCAGGCCCTGCACAAAGGCGGCGACGCTCTCGTCGTCGACGACCCTGGCGCGCATGGGCAGCGTGTTGATGAACAGGCCGACCATGTCTGAGAGGTTGTCGACCTGGCCCTCTTGCGTGAGCGGCGCGCGGCGCCCGGCGCGGGTCGTGCCAAAGACGACGTCGTCGTCGCCGGTGAGCCGGTTCAGGGTGAGCGCCCAGCCGGCCTGAAACAGCGTGCCCAGCGTCGTCTTCGTCGACGCCGCCAACGACCGCAGCGCCTTCGCCGTCGCCAACGGCAGCTTCGCCGTCGTCTCGCCATACGACGGCGCTTCAGCCGCGATGCCCGGCGAGAGGGGTGGCAGCGACGTCGGCGCGTCTTTGCCGGCGAGCAGCTTTTTCCAAAAGGGCAGTGACGTCGAGAAGCGCTGCTTGCGCGTCCACGCGACGAAGTCAGCGTACGGACGGGGCGGCGGCGGCAACACCAGCGCCGGCGCCTGGCCGTTCTTCAGCGCGGCGTAGGCGGCGAAGACGTCTTGCAGCACGACGGTGAAGCTGCGTCCGTCGAGCAGGATGTGGTGAAACGACCAGCAGCCCCAGAACGACGCGCCAGAGCCAGCTGCACCCGTGCGCGCGAGAAAGAGGCGCAGCGGCGGGGCGTCGTCGAGGTCGAAGCCGGCGCGGCGGTCTTTGGCCAGAAACGCCTGCTTCTCGCCGTCGAGGGTCGCGGTGCTCTGCGACCAGTCGGCGATGACGACGGGCATCGCGAACGACGACAGCGTCTGCATCGCCGGCTCGTCTCTGCCTTCAAAGACGAACTTCGTGCGCAGCATCGGGTGGCGCAGCACCACCGCCTGCCAGGCAGAGACAAACGCGTCGACGTCGAGGTCTTCGTCGAGCTGCATCGTCAGCTGCTCGAGGTCGAAGCCGCCGTGCGGATCGAGCCGGGCTTGAAAGAGCATGCCCGCCTGCAGCGCGGTGAGCGGCTGCAACCGCTCGTCGGCAGGGGGTTCGTTCGAAGAAGTGGGGGCGGCCGTCGTCGTCGTCACGACCGGGTCCTAACATGATAGGACGCGTCATGTCCGGCCCCCTGCCCACCAGCTCTGCCAGCGCGCTCTCGATGAGCGGGCTCGAGGGCGAGCCCACGGGGGTCGCTGACGACGAAGAGATCGTCATCAGCTTCGACTCGCTGCTGCACGCCGAGCTGGTGCGGGGCCGTCTCGAGGCCTCTGGCATCGCGGCCCGTCTTGAAGATGCTCACACCGTGGGCATGGCATCGCACCTCGCCAGCGCCATCGGCGGCGTCAAGGTCGTCGTCGCCAGATCCGACGTCGAAGCCGCCCGCGGCGTGCTCGCCGCACCGGCGCTTCCGGCCGAGATCGACGTCGATCCGCGGCCCATGCGCGATGTCCGAACGGTCGACGACACTGCACGTTGGGCGCTGCGCCTCGCCATTGCAGGCGTCGTCTTTCCGATCGTCGGGCAGATCGGCAGCCTGGCCTTCGCCGCCCAGGCGTTCGCGTCGCGCAAAGAGCTGACCGCCGTCGGCAAGAAGCGCCTGGCCGTCGCCGTCGCCGTCGACGCCGTCGTCGTCGCCCTCGTCATGGTCGCGGTCGGCTAGCTCGATGACTGTGATGCCGGCGACGCCGCAAGAGCTGGCGGCTCTGATCGACGACGAACAGCGCCGGCAAGACGCGCACCTGCTGGTGATCCGCGCGCTGGTCACCGACAGCCGCGCCCTGCGTCTCGTCGTCGACATGGCGCCCAAGCCGGGTCTGCTGGCCAGCCTCAAGCAGCGGCTGCGCGGGCGCCGCGAAGAACAACAGAGCACCGAAGATCGCCTGCGCGGTCGCATCGAAGGCGCGCTGCACGAGTGCAAAAAAGCGTCGTTGCTCGTCGACCGCTTCGCGGCCCTGCGCGAGGCCCTCTTCGCCGATCTGCAGCGCCTGCACGCCGTCATCGGCGACGCCAGAGTCGCCGCCGAGGCCGCCGGCAAAGACGTCGTCAGCGCCCGCGTCGACGAAGCCGCCGCCGAAGACGCCGGCGCCGCCGTCGACGCCGCCTTCGATGCGGCCCGTCGCCGCCGCGATCAGGCGCAGCAGC
>JANNAY010000810.1:0-3969 GCA_031384945.1 Deltaproteobacteria bacterium | reverse complement strand
CGAGCTCTCGCTCGAGGTCATCGGCACCTTCTCGACGATCACCGACGGCAAGAGTGAGCTGCTCGGCAAGAAGAACCTTGGCACGCAGACCATCCACACGTGGCGCACCACCGGCGTCCACTCCCTCGGCCTCGACGTCAGCCTCGGCAAAGACGCCCCCGCCGGCGCCTACGTCGTCGACCTCGAAGTCAGAGACCTCGTCGGCGGCAAGTCCGCGCGCAAGGCCGTGCCCTTCACGCTCGTGCGCTGATCCGGCCCACAGGCCCGGCTGGCAAGAAGGCGGGGGCAAGCCCCACCCCTCCCTCCGCGATGCCTGCGTGAAGGGACCGGATCCGGTTCGCATTCGGTCCGCATTGGTTGTCTTTGGCTGATTGGGGCGCGGTTTTCAGAGAATCGACGAATCAGCGTTCGCAAAATACGCAACCGCCCGGACCCACACGCCGAAGCTCCTCCCGACCCCCCGCGGAGGTTCCGATGCCCGACGTGACCGTCTCTGGAAGCACTGGCCCCCGTCCCACCGCCAGCGTCAACGCCAACAGCGGCTCGACGTCGGGCACGACGCCGGCGCCTGCGCCGACGACGACGCCTGCGCCGGCGCCGGTCTCTGACGGCTTCGAGGCGGCTGCGTCGACGCGGACCAAGAAGGCGGCCGAAAAAGCCCTCGGGGCCATCGGCTACCACCCCGGCACCGTCGACGGACGCTTCAGCGCCAACAGCCGCACGGCCATCAGCGCGTTCCAGAAGAACCGCGGCCTCGCCGTCACGGGCGAGCTCGACCGCAAGACCTACGACGCCATCCGCAACGTCGAGAAGCAGGCGAAGAAGGGCGTCGAGACCGCGGGGCTCGTGTCGTCGGGGACGAAGAAGGTCGAGGCCCGCCTGCGCCGCCTTGGCTACGACACCGGCAGCGTCGACGGCGCCTACGACAAGAAGACCGCCGACGCCGTGCGCGCCTTCAAGGCCGACCAGAAGATGGACGTGAATGGCGCCATGGGCGCGCGCGCCCGCACGGCGCTGAAGAAAGAGTCGGCGGCGCTGTCGCACCAGCCCCACCGCTCGCGCGTGAAGAACACCGAGGCGCACAAGACCGCCGACCGTGAAGCAGCCCGCGCTGCCCGCGACGTCGTCGAAACCGGCGACCGCGGCGCTGCGGTCCGCACCATTCAGCGGCACCTGAAGAGCGCTGGCTATGACCCGAAGTCGGTCGGCGGCGTCTTCGACGAGCGCACCGCGGGGATGGTCAAACAGTTTCAGCGCGCGTCGGGGCTCGAGGTCAGCGGCAAGGTCGGGCCGGCGACGTGGAACAAGCTGAAGAACGCGCAGATGGCGTCGACGAACGCGACGGACCCGACGCAGCGCAAGGGCGAGAGATCGTCGGCGGTGAAGTCGACGGAGAAGATGCTGAAGAAGCTCGGCTTCTCGCCAGGCAAGGTCGACGGGCTCTACGACGCAAAGACCCAGAGAGCCCTCGACAAGTTTCGCAAGGCCTACCACCTCGGTGGCAAGGGCCACGGCGTGGGCAAGACGACGTTGTCGAAGCTGACGGCGGCGTCTTTGCGCTACGTGACGTCGTCGCAGCTGACGCGGATCATGCCGGGGCTGTCGTCGTCGCGGGCCCGCACGCTCACGCCGCATTTGAACCGCGCGATGGTCGAGTTCGGCATCACGTCGAAGGCGCGCCAGGCGGCGTTTCTCGCCCAGGTCGGCCACGAGTCGGTGTCGCTGCGCTACTTCGAAGAGATCGCCAGCGGCAGCGCCTACGAAGGACGCGCCGACCTCGGCAACACCCAGCGTGGCGATGGCGTTCGCTACAAAGGCCGCGGTCCGATTCAGCTCACCGGCCGGGCGAATTACCGCAACGTCGGACGCGCCCTCGGCCTGCCCCTCGAGGCGAACCCGACGATGGCGGCCCGCGTGTCCGTCGGCTTTCGCACCGCCGGGTACTTCTGGAAGTCGCGCGGCTTGAACGAGCTCGCCGACGGCGGCCGCGGCAACTTTGACGCCATCTCGGTGCGCATCAACGGCGGCACCAACGGCCTGCAAGAGCGCCGCGACTACTACGCCCGCGCCCGCGCTGTTCTCGGCGTCTGAGGCTTTGAGCTGTGAAATGGTGCGCACCATGGCGAACCCTCCGAAGAAGACTGGCTCTGGCGCACCCGTCACTGGCTTGAAGTCGGGGGCGCGCCGGCCGCCGGGCGACAGGGTGCCCTTGAAGCTCGACGTCGACGTCGGCGCCATTCTCGAGCGGGGCCGCACGGCTCTCGAGGCCGGCGACCTCGACGCGGCCCGCGAAGCCGTCGTCAGCGCTGCGCTGATGGCCAAAGACGACCGCGACGTCTTGTTGCTGCAGGCCCTCGTGTTGTGCGCCGACGAAGACGTCGACGGCGCCCTCGACGCCATGGACCGCGCCATCGCCGCCCACCCCGACGACGTCGCCCTCGTCGCCAGCAAGGCCTTCTTGTTGCTCGACGCCGCGGGCGATCCCGAGGGCGCGCTGCCGTTGCTCGAAGAGGTCTTGGCGTTTGCCGAAGAGCACGAGGCTGCGTCGCCCGAAGAAGAAGACGACCTCGCCGCCCTCGTCATCGAGGTCTCGCTGCGCCTGGTCGACGCCGAGCTCGCGACAGGCAACGTCGACAACGCCGTCGCGGCCGCCAGCGGCGCCGTCGAGATCGCCAAAGGCTTCGACGAAGAAGGCCGCGCCCGCTGCGCCCTCGCCCGCGCCTTCATGTCCGGCGGTGACGTCGACGCCGCTGCCGACGAGGTCGCCGCCGCCAAGGTCGTCGACCCCGACAACGCCGACGTCTACGTCGTCAGCGCCCGCGTCAACGTCGTCAGAGGCAAAGACAAAGAGGCCGACGCCGACTTCGCCGCGGCCGCTGCCAAAGACCCCGCGCGAAAAATTCCGCCGAAGCTGTCGACGAAGGACTTCAAGGCGAAGGTCGACGCGGCCATCGCGATTTTGCCCGAGCCCCTCGGCGGCTACGTGCGGTCGTGGGGGCTCACCATCGTCGAGCGCGCCGATGTCGACCGCTTGATTGAATCGGAGCGATCGCCGGAGACGCCGTTGTTGCTCGAGGGTCCGCTGCGCATGCCGGGCAGCGGGGATCCGTTTGCCCACAAGCCCACCGGCGCTGTGCTGTTTCAACGCAGCGTCGAGGTGCTCTGCGAAGACGACGCCGTCGAAGACGTCGTCACCGCCATCTTCGTCGAGGTCACCGGCGGCTTTCTCGGCCTCGAATTCGAAGACGACCTCGGCGCCTTTCACGAGATGTTCGACGCCGACGACGCCGACGACGCCGACGACGACGTCTGAGTTGTGGTGAGAACGTGGCGCCCGGTCGGGCCCTCGCCTAACGTGCCGCCATGGACGTGGGGGAGCGCGCGCCTGAATTTTCGGCCATGACGACGGAGGGCAAGCCCTTCGCCCTGACGGATTTCACGACAAAGGCGCAGCCGGCCAAGCACCTGGTGCTCTACTTTTTTCCGAAGGCGTTCACGCCGGGCTGCACCAAAGAGGCGAAGCGCTTTCGCGACAACCACGAAGAGATCGAGCAGCACGGCGGCATGGTGCTCGGCGTCTCGATCGATGACCTCGCTGTGCAGTGTGACTTCGCCCGAGAGAACCACCTCACCTTCCCGCTGATCGCCGATCACGACGAGAAGCTCTCGAAGCTCTTTGGTGTCACGCGCGGGTTCTTGCCCTTCAACAAGCGCGTGACCTTCATCCTCGACAAAGACGGCGTCGTCGTCGCGCGCTTTCACCACGAGGTGCAGGTCTTGCGGCACATCGACGACGTCATCGCCTTCTTGCAGGCCGTGCCGCACTGAGCCTCCGTCCATTGCGTTGCCCGCGCCGCAGAGCCCCCAGTACCCCCGCTGCGCGGGGGCAAACCAAAATTCCACGATGCCCTCCCCTTGAGATGCCCGGGCAGGGAAGGGCGGGAGATGGGTTTGCCCCCGCGCAGCAGG
>JANNAY010000788.1:0-2236 GCA_031384945.1 Deltaproteobacteria bacterium | reverse complement strand
GATCTCGCCGACGGCGATGGCTTTGGCGACGTCAGCGACGGCGTGCAGGCCCGATGAGCAGAAGCGGTTCACCGTCGCCGCCGACGACGAATTCGGCAGACCGGCCAGCAAACCGGCGATGCGCGCCACGTTCATGCCCTGCTCGGCCTCGGGCATCGCGCAGCCGAGGATGACGTCTTCGACGTCGTCACCGCTGACCTTGCTGCGCTCGAGCGCGGCCTTGATGACATGCGCGGCGAGGGTGTCGGGGCGAACGTCTTTGAGCGCGCCGCGTCCACCGCGGGCGAGGGGCGTGCGAACGGCGGCGACGATGGCGACTTCACGCATGGGATGCTCCTGAAGGTGTGTGACGACGACGACGCGGCGGTCAGGCCGACGTCATCTCGCTGAAGAACTTGGTGATGCGGTCGAAGGCGAGGTTGATGGTGTCTTCGCTGGCGGCGTAGCTCGTGCGCAAGCAGCCCTTGCCCTCGAAGGCCGAGCCCATGACGGTGGCGACGTTGGCTTCTTCGAGCAGGCGCGTGGCCAGCACGATGTCGTCGCTGATGATGTCTTCACCCTTCATGGCGGGCAGACGCTCTTTGACGTCGAGAAAGACATAAAACGCGCCGTCGGGGTCGTTGACGTAGACGCCGGGCACAGCGCGGGCGCGCTCGAGAATCAGCTTGCGGCGCTTGGTGTACGCCGCCTTCATCTCGTCGACGGCAGCGACGACGTCGGGGCTTTCGCGCAAGGCATAAGCAGCGGCGGCCTGGGCGACGGCCGTGGCGCAGGTGGTGCGCTGGCCCTGCAGCGTCATCATGGCGTCGAGAATCTGCTTCGGACCGGCAGCGACGCCGACGCGCCAGCCGGTCATGGCGTAGGCCTTGGCGACGCCACCGACGTAGAGGGTGCGCGACTTCGCGTCGTCGTCGAACGAGACGGGCGAGACGTGCTGAAAGCCCTCGTAGGTCAGCTTCTCGTAGATCTCGTCGCTGAGCACCCAGATGTCGCTGCCGCGCAGGCGGTTCATCACCGAGCGCAAGAGCTCTTCGGGCCAACCAGCACCCGTGGGGTTGTTCGGCGAGTTGAGCACCACGAGCTTGGTCTGCGGTGAGAGAGCGTCTTCAAACGCCGTCATCGTCGGCCGGTATTTGTTCTCGCGGGTCGTCTCGACGATCACGGGCGTCGCACCCGCGAGACGCACGAGATCGGCGTAGGTCACCCAATAGGGGGCGAAGAGAATGACCTCGTCACCAGGACCGACCAACGCGTCGAGCGCGAGCATCAAAGCACCCTTGGTGCCGATGGTCGACATGACTTCGTTGTCTTTGTATTCGGCCTTCTGCTCGCGCTTCAGCTTCTGCTGAATCGCCGCGATCAGCTCGTCGGTGCCGCGGGGGTTGGTGTACGCGTGCGCGGCGCGCGTGCCGATGACGGCGCGGGCAGCGTCGACGATGCAGGCGGGGGTGGCGAAGTCGGGCTCGCCGGCCGAGAGGTTCGCGACGGGCGCGCCGGCCTTTGCCAACGCCTTGGCCTTGGCCGCCATCGCCAACGTCGCCGACGGCTTCACCGCGCTCATGCGCGCTTCGTTGAGTGTCAGTGCCATGTCTTCACTTCTTCTTTTTGTTGTTCTCGGCGTAGCGCTGCGAGAGCGCCGCCAGGACAGGAGCGGGGACCATCGACGAGACGTCGCCGCCGAAGCTGGCGACCTCTTTGACCATGCGCGAGGCGACGTAGAACGACTCTTCGCTGGTGACGATGAAGGCGGTCTCGACGCCGCTGAGCTTGCGGTTCATGCCGGCCAGCTGAAACTCGTACTCGAAGTCAGAGACGGCGCGCACGCCGCGCAAGAGCACGTTGACGCCCTTCTTCTTGGCGAAGTCGACGATGAGGCCATCAAACGCCTCGAGCTCGAGCCCGGGCTGCTCGCCGATCGATTGGCGGGCGAGAGCGATGCGCTCGTCGGCGTTGAAGAAGTGGTTCTTCTGCGGGTTGTTGGCGACGGCGACGATGAGCCGATCGAACATGCGCAGGCCGCGCTGGATGATGTCGATGTGGCCATTGGTCAGGGGGTCGAAGCTCCCCGGATAAATGGCTGCGCGCTCTGGTCTCTGGGCGATGGTGCTCACAGATGCTCCGGCGTCGCGCACGAAGACGTCGACGCGGGTGTCGCCATAGCGGCGCTCATCGACGAGGGAAAGGCCGTCGATGCGCAAATCAGGCGCCTTGCCCCCGCGCTCGACGACGACGACGC
>JANNAY010000771.1:0-1520 GCA_031384945.1 Deltaproteobacteria bacterium | reverse complement strand
TTGCGCGCGGAAGAAGAGGCCGCCCGCAAAGAGCTCGAAGAGAACCGCTCGCGGCAGAAGTTGGCCTTCGTCTCTGGTCGCTTCGACGCCGTCCTCGACCGCGCCAGCGGCGTGTTCGTCGCCGGATCCGACGTCGGCAGCGACGCCCGTGACGCCGCCGACTTCGAAGGCAGCGTCTTCGGCCACGGCTTCTCGCGCGTCGATCCCGATGAGTCTGAGCCGCCGCCCCCCCTGCCCTTCATGGCCCTCGAGCCGCAGCAGGGCCGCTTCGACGATGGCGAGCTGCCGGCGCTCTTGCTCTCGGCCCACGCGCTCAAGGTCACCGGCGCCATCGAGGTCGTGAACGACGACGGACGCACGCGGTCGATCTTTCTCGAAGAAGGCGAACCCGTCTTCGTCGAGAGCGCCATCACCAGCGACCGCGCCGAAGACGTGCTCTTGCGCGGCGGCTTCATCACCGCGGCGCGCCACGCTGAATTGCGCGCCGGTCCGCTGATGTCGGCGCGGCGCATGTGCGCCCGCCTCGTCGACGACAACCTGCTCAAGATCGACGAGCTGTTCTCGGCCGTGCGCGGCGTCTTGACTGAGCAGGTGCTGGCGCTCTTCGAGTGGCCCACGGGCTCGTTCGCCTTCAAAGAGGCCCGCGCCTTTGCCGCCGATCGCGTGCGGCTGGGCCATCCGTTCGCGGCCGTCGTCGCCGAGGGGGTGCGCCGCAAATACGACGAGGGACGGTTGTGGAGCGTGCTGGGCGGTCCGCAGACGCTGCTCGGTCCGCAGGTGGCGTCGGAGTCGATGTCGGTGGCGCTGCCGCCGTTGTCGCCGGAAGAGACGCTGGCGCTGTCGCGCTTCGACGGCACCCGCGCCCTCGACGACATCATTCTCGAGAGCGGACTGCACCCGCACACGGTGCTGCGCGCTGCGCTCATCGGCGTCACCACCGGGGCCGTGAAGGTGTTGGCGCGGGGCCTGCCGCGCGGTCCCTTCGAGACCCTCGCGCGGCGCGAGCGCGCCGTCGCCATCGACCGCGCCCGCGTCATCGATCGCCTCCAGCTGGCGCGCCACGGCGACTACTTCACGTTTCTCGGTGTCGAGAGCGATGCGACCGCGTTTGAGGTGCACCGCGCGGCGCAGAAGCTGCGCGAGCGCTTCGACCCGCAGCGCTACCGCGACAGCGCCTTTGCCGACCTCGTCTCCTCCGTTCAAGAGATCGTCGACGTCGCTGGCGATGCCGAAGCCGTCCTCGCCGACGACGGGCTGAAAGAGGCGTACAAGAAGAACTTGCGCAAGACGCTGACGTCGTCGTCGTCTTCTTCGTCGTCGAAGCAGAAGTCGGCGGGCTGAGCGTCGCGTGACCCGCTTCGACGTCGTCGAGCACGTCGGTCCCGCGCGGGTGTTCGCCGAGGTGCCGGCTTCGCTGCGGCCGCGCGGCGGCGTGGTCGTCGTCGACAGCAAGGTCGTCCCCGTCGTCGTCAGCGCCGACGTCGTCGATCGCGCCGTCGCCGCCCGCGCCCGCCGGTTGA
>JANNAY010000766.1:0-3777 GCA_031384945.1 Deltaproteobacteria bacterium | reverse complement strand
CGCCACGATGCCCGAGTTCGCCGTGGCCGACGGCATCATCCAGTTCAGCCGCAAAGAGCTCGGCGCCCGCGACGAGCGCTATCTGCGCGTGCGCAAGCTGCGCGGCAGCAGCTACCGCGAGGGCATGCATGGCTTTCGCATCACCGACACCGGGCTCAACATCTACCCGCGCCTCGTGTCGCCTGAGTTTCCCAAGACATACACACCGCTGAAAGATCGCCTCTCGTCTGGCGTGCCCACGCTCGACACGATGCTCGGCGGTGGCATGTGGCGCGGCACGAGCATGTTGCTGGCCGGCCCCAGCGGCTCGGGCAAGACGACCCTGGGTCTGCAGTTCGCGATCGAGGGCGTTCGCCACGGCGAGCCCGCCGTCTACGCCAACTTTCAAGAGAACCCCTCACAGCTCGCCTCAGTGATTCGCGGCTACGGCGTCGACGTCGACGCCGCTGTCGGCAACGGGCTTCACCTGATGTACCGCTCGCCGGTCGAGCTGCAGATCGACAGCATCCTCGTCGAGCTGTTCAGTCTGGTGACCGAGAAGAACATCCGCCGCGTCGTCATCGACGCCATGGGCGACTTGGCGACAGCGTCGAGCGATCCGCAGCGCCTGCATGAGTACCTGTACGCGCTCATGCAGCACCTCACGGTGCGCGGCGTGACCAGCATCTTCGTGATGGAGACCGCGGGTGTTCTCGCCGGCGAAGCGGGCTTCGATGGCAGCAGGCTGAGCTACCTCTCTGACGCACTCGTCTTGCTCGATCTGCCGCAGACGAAGCCGATCGCCCGCTCGATCCGCGTGGTCAAGGCGCGGGGCAGCGCTCACGACCAACAGCCCCACGAGTTCCGCATCACCTCGAAAGGCGTCGAGATTGATTGAGCACGAGGCCGAGGCGCCTCGTCTGCGGCGGGTGCGCAAACTGACACAGGTGAGTCGCGCGCTGACGAGCGCCACGTCGCTGCACCAGGTGCTCTCACTGACCGTGGCAGAAGCCGCGCTCTTGCTCGACGGCACCAGCGCCGCTCTGCTGCTCTACGACGACGACGGCCACCTGCAGGTGCGCGCCACGCACGCGGTTGCCGATTCAATTCTGAGCAACGCAGCACCCGACGCCTCGCTCGAAGAGCTGCTCTCTGCCGTGCTCGGCGACGCCTTCGCCGGCGGCTCTGTCGTCGTGCCGCTCATCGTCAGCGGCAAGGTCACCGGCGCACTCGCCGTGATCCGCGGTGACCGTCACATCCCCGAAGACGAAGAAGAGTGGCTGCTCTCGGCGCTCGCCGATCAGACGATGGTGGCGCTCGAGAAAGAGCGCCTCGAGTCGATCCGCGGCCGCACCGAGCACCGCGCCCTTGTGGCGCGCGTGGGCTACCGCCTGCTCGGCCAGCACGACATCGCGAGCCTGTTTGAAGAGGTCTCGGCGGCGATCTGCTCCACGCTGGGCGTTGAGCTCGTTGGCATCTTTGGCCGCAGCGACGACGGTCCGTTCGAGCTCTTGGGCGGCGCGGGGTGGCCGATGATGCCGCCGACCGTCGCAGGTTCGACGTCCTGGGAGGCGGGGGCGTTGGGTGACAAGAATCCCATCGCTTTCGGACCTGCCGACGTCGCCGCGAGAGCAAGATCAGAGGGCTTTCGTCGCGATGCCCGGGTGGCCAGCGGCCTCGTCGTCGCCATCCAGCCCGCGCAGAAGAACCGGGTCATCGCGGTCTACACGCACGTCGCGCGCGACTTCTCAGACGAAGAGCGCGACCTGCTCGCCTTGCTGTCGGCGCTGCTGGGCGCTGCGCTCGAGCGAGAAGCCGCAGAGGTCGAGCGCCGACGCGCCGCCGAGATGCGCGACGATCTGCTGGCCATCGTCTCTCACGATCTGCGCAACCCGCTGTTTGCCATCACCACCGCCGCGAGCCTGCTCTCAGACGCGACAGCGACCGACGACGCGGCGACGCTCGCGCACTGGGTCGCGGTCATCGGTCGCAACGCGAACCGCATGTCCACGATGATCAAAGACCTGCTCGACTTCGAGGCTTTGCGCGGCGCCGGCCTCTCTGTCGACGTCGGCGAGCACGAGCTTGGCCCCGTGCTTGGCGAGATCGTCGACATGCTGTTGCCGCAGGCGAAGGCGAAGGCCGTGCACCTCACGGCGCAGCCCCTCGTCGACGTCAAAGGCTGGTTCGACAGAGACCGCACGTTGCAGGTGCTGTCAAATCTCGTGGGCAACGCTGTGAAGTTCACCGCCGAAGACGGCACCATCACCCTCGGCGCCAACGTCGTCGACGGTGAACTCTGTGTCTTCGTGCGCGACACCGGCGCCGGCATCCCCGCCGACCACCTCGCCCACGTCTTCGAGCGCTACTGGCAGGCCCAACGCGTCGATCGCCGCGGCATCGGGCTCGGCCTGCCGATCGCCAAGGGCCTCGTCGAAGCGCAAGGTGGCCGTCTCTGGGTCGAGAGTGTGCCGGGTCGGGGGACGACGTTCTTCTTCACCGTGCGCACGGTGGCACCACGCGCGCCCTGAGCCTGCGCCGTCGATTCTGAGAAAGAGTCTCAGCGCCGACCTCGACCACTCCGTACATCCTGCGGATGAAATGGAAGAGATCGGCGCTTGTCGTGTTGGGCGCGACGGCGTTGTTCGCCACGGCCTTCGGTGTGGCGGTTGTGCGCTCGGGGCCGTTGACGTTCCTGGCCCACCACCTCGGACCCATCCAGAGCTTCTGCAAAGAGCACCTCAACCGCGAGCTCTCGATCGGCACCGCCGACGGGACGATCTGGCCGATCCTCGACGTCGAGCTGCGCGGCGTCGAGGTGTCTGGGCCGCTCGATCACCCAGAGATCCCAGCGATGTTGTCGCTGCCGCTGCTCAAGATTCGCTTCGACCTCGCGCGCGCCGTGCGCACCGGCTTCGATGAGCTCGACTTGCAAGAGATCACCGTGCAAGGCGGCGTCTTGCGCGTGCGCCGCGACGAAGACGGCAAAATCGACGTCCTCACCGCGATGGAAGGCTTGCCGCGCCTTGCTCCTGAGGTGATCGACCACGCCGTGCTCGGCCGCTTTCGCGTCGACGGCGCCAACATCGAATTCGTCGACGTCGGCGTCAGCGGCGGCGCCGTCGTTCACGTCGGCGACCTCGAAGCCGCCATCGACGACGGCCGCCCCGGCGCGCCCGCCGACCTCGCCGCCCGCGGCGTCTGGCGCGAAGCCGCCGCCGAAGTGCGCCTCGAGGTGCACGTCAGCGTCGTGCCGCTCGACTTGAAGCCGCCGCCGTTTCCGGCCTCGCACGCGACCCTGCGCGTCGACGGCGGCGACCTCGCCGGCGGGCTCGAGAGCCTCGGCTTGCCGATCCTGTTTCACAGCGGCGTCGCCAACGTCGATGTCGTCGTCGACCTCGGCAACGACGGCGCCGACAGCGTCGACCTCGACATCGCCGTCGACGCCCTCGACGTCGTCGCCTGGGACGCCGCCAACCGCAATAACGCCGCCGAAGCCGCGCAGCTGCGGTGGAAGGCGCGCTTCGCTGGCGGCCGCACCGACGTCGACACCCTTGCCTTTGAAGGCGCTGGCGTCTCGCTCGCCAGCGCGTGGGCGGCCAGCGCCGCAGGACTCGAAGAGCTGCACGTCGACGTCGCGGTCGACGATTTGCAGCGCGTGCGGCAGCGCATCCCGGTGCTGCGCGACATCACCCGTGGCGCGTTGCTGGTCACCGGCCCCGCCCGCGGCGTGTTCGACGTCGTCGATGGCGTCGTCGACGTCGACATCGACCTCGACGACGCCTTTGTCGGCTTCGG
>JANNAY010000743.1:0-8597 GCA_031384945.1 Deltaproteobacteria bacterium | reverse complement strand
CGAGGTCGATCGACGTCTTGGCCTCGGGCCTGGGCTCGCCGGCCTCGACGACGACGACGACCTCGCCTTTGTCGACGAGGGCGGGGTGCAGCGGCTGCCCGAGCACGCCGCGGTGAAACGTCTCGTGGATCTTCGTGAGCTCGCGGGCGACGACGACGCGGCGGGGACCGCACCATTCGAACAGGTCTTCGAGCAGGTCGGCGGTGCGGTTGGCGGCTTCGTAGACGACGACGCCGAGGCCGCCGTGGATGCAGCCTTTGACGAGGGCTTCGCGCTCTTTGCCTTTGCGCGGCAAGAAGCCGACGAAGCCGAAGCGGGCGACGTCGACGCCGGCGCCCATGAGGGCGGCCGTCAACGCAGACGCGCCGGGGATGACTTCGACGTCGTGGCCCGCTTCGACGACCGCTTCGACGACGCGGCCGCCGGGGTCGCTGACACCGGGGCAGCCGGCGTCGGAGACGAAGCACACCTTCTTGCCCTCGACCAAGAGCGCCACAATTTCAGGCGCGCGCTCGCGCTCGTTGTGGGCGTGCACGCTCAAGAGGCGCGGCTTGGTGGCGCCGATGCGATCGAGCAGCGGCTTGGTGTGGCGCGTGTCTTCGGCGCAGACGACGTCGGCGTCTTTCAGCACCTGTTTGGCGCGATCGCTGAGGTCGCCGAGGTTGCCGATCGGCGTGGCGACGACGGTGAGCTTCTGCACGCCGTCGCTTTACTCCGCGTTGGTCGACAAGGCGATGTCTGCGGCGGGCGCGCTCACGACTCGACCAGATCGCGCATCAGATACGTCGCCGACGTCGACGTCTGCGCTGCCAGCTCGACGCTGCCCTTGATCAGCCGCGAGTGCGCCGCCAGCGCGTCGAAGACGCCGAGGTAGCCATGCACGATCAGCTCAGGAAACAGCCCCTCGGGCCAACCCAACGTGATCGTCAGTCCTTCGGGCGTCTTCTCGGCTTTGCAGGTGGTGCCTTTGTGAAACGAGCTCCACCGCGACGCCACCGTGGTGATGAGCATGCGCGCGGAGAGAAAGCGAAACAAAAGACCGTACATGGCGCTGTTGTTGATGTGGTTCATCACACGACTCCAAAAGCGCCGAATACCGATGTTGTCCCAACCATGAATGTCGGCCATCAGCACCGTGAATAAGCAGTAGTCGAGCTCGGGCACCCACTGGTTGGGCGGCAGCTTCGTGTCGAAATACTTTTTGAGGTGCGCCGGCGCCCCGTCAGGAAATTTCGCCACCGGCTGCAGCTGCAGGGCGAGGCTGAACAAAGACGACTTGCCCTGGCAATTCGCATAAGACTGAAAGCCCTGCGGCAGCGTTTTCACATACGACTGAAGTCGCGGAAACGCGTCTCCCACTGTGCTCGCGTCGTCGGTCATCACCACCTCCTGGGCCCGACGCTCGCACAAAAGCAGGGCGACGAAGCTTCGACGGACCAACGCCGTGGCGAACCGTGAAGCGGCCCGAGCTTCGGGTTGCGGCCTGTCGCGCCCGCGAGCGGAGCGAGACGCAACTCAGGCCGACTGCGAAGTCACAGAACGGCGCCGGCGGCGGGCGAGCAACAGCAAGCCGAGGCCAAGGGCCGGGACGCTGCTGTCGACGACGCCGTTGCTGCTGCAGGCCCAGAGCGCGGAGCCCGAGATGCTGAGCTTCTGCTCGACGACGCTCGGCGGGACGTCGACCGGCGGGATCAGCGGCGGGTCGCCGCCGTCGCCGTCGGGGTCGAGCTCGCCTTCGCCTTCGCCTTCGCCGGTGGGTTCTTCGTCGACGTCGTCTGAGGGGTCGAGGGGGTTGGTGCCGCGGCCGACTTCGGTGCCGTCGTCGATGCTGCCGTCGTCGGTGTCGGCGTCGGTGGGGTCGGTCTCGCCGCTGTCTTGGCTGCCGTCGTGGTCGACGTCTTCGTTGCCGTCAGAGAGGCCGTCGCCGTCGGTGTCGGCGTCGAGGGGATCGGTCTGGCTGCCGGGGCGCGTCGGGTTGGCGTCGACGGGGCCGTCGTAGTCGCTCTGCACTTCGACGCCGTCTCTGATGCCGTCGCCGTCGCTGTCGGGGTTCAACGGGTCGGTCTCAGTGGCGTCGCGGGCACCGTCGTTGTCAGAGTCTTCGCCGCCGATGCAGACGGTGCCGACGGTGTTGGCGCCGTCGCAGAGCAGGTCGTCGTCGCTGTCGGGGTCGGTGCCGTCGGTCTCGCCGGCGTCGTGCACGCCGTTGACGTTTCGGTCTTCGGTGCCGTCGCGCAGGCCGTCGCCGTCGGTGTCGGGGTTGGTCGGGTTCAACTCATCGGGCGCCGTCGACCCGTTGCGGTCGCGGTCTTCGGTGCCGTCGAGGATGCCGTCGCCGTCGGTGTCAGCGTCGAGGGGGTCGGTGTCGTTGGCGCCGTTGACTTCGACGCCGTCGAGCAGGCCGTCATCGTCAGAGTCGGGGTCGTTGGGGTCGGTGCCGATGACGTCTTCTTGGGCGTTGCTGAGGCCGTCGTTGTCGTCGTCGCCGAGGCGGCCGTTGTCGTCTTCGGGGAAGTCGACGGGGTCGCGGCCGTTTTCGCGCTCAGAGCCGTCGAGCTCGCCGCCGTCGTCGGTGTCGGGATCGGTCGGGTTGGTCTCGTTCAAGCCGGGCTCGAACGTGCCGCTGCGGTCGCCGTCTTCTTCGCCGTCGAGCAGGCCGTCGTTGTCGGTGTCGCTGTCGAGGGGGTTGGTCTGCGCGCCCGGGCGGGCGGCAAAGATGTCGATCGGACCGGGATAGTTGGCGAGCACTTCGGTGCCGTCGGTGAGTCCGTCGTCGTCGCTGTCGGGGTCGTTCGGGTTGGTCTCGGTGGGCTCGCGGATGCTGTTGCCGTTGGTGTCTTCGCCGGTCACGCAGGTCTCGGCGCGGAAGGCGCCGTTTCGGCCGCCGTCGCACAAGCCGTCGTTATCGCTGTCGACGTCGAGGGGGTTGGTGACGTTGTTGCCGGGCGTGCCAGGCAGCCCGCCGAACACTTCTTTGCCGTCGAGCAAGCCGTCGCCGTCGCTGTCGGGGTTCTCGGGGTCGGTGCCGATGTCGTCTTCTTGGATGTCGCCGAGGCCGTCGCCGTCGCTGTCGCCGTCTTCGACGTTGATGACGATGAGCGCCTGCAGCACCGCGTCGGCGCCGGACTGCACGCCGAGGCGCATGTCGTCGTGGCGGCCGGGGGCGATGCGGCCGGCGAGGTCGAAGTTGTCGATGTCGAGGCTGTTCAGCTCGTCCCCGACGACGCCGCTGATCTCGCCGGCGGTCTCGCTGCTGACCGTCTCGTTGAAGACGTTGCCGGCGGGGTTGGCGGTGTTCTCAAGAAACGCGTCGATGTCGCCGCGCGTGAGCTGCGGGATGCCACGGTCGCTGGCGCAGGTGCCGTCGCACAACGTGAAGTAGTCGCACTGCGGACGCGACTGCGCGTCAACCTTGTCGACGTCGACGAAGCGGTTGTTGCCGTCTTTGGTCTGCGTGCACGTGCCGGCGGTGGGAAATTCTTTGTCGCCTTCGAGGCCGACGATGGTGGCGCGGCCGCCGGCGCCGGCGAACAGCTTGAAGGGCAAGAGCGGCTCGCTCGCGTCGTCGCCGACGAACTGCGTGAAGAACAAGCCGTTGGCGATCTGGATGACGCGCGGGGCCGTGTCGGCCTCGGTGACGTAGAGGATCACCAGCGCGAAGCTGCCGACGTAGACGCTGCAGGCCTGCGAGCCCGACGCGCACGGCGAGTTGTAGGGCGAGGCGACGTCGACGACGAGGTTCTCGATGCGGTACTCGCCGTTGATGCCGGCGGGCAACGCCTGCAGTTGCGGCGTGACTTCGGCGAAGCACTGCCAGAAGTGAAGCTGCGCATCGCCGGGCAACGTGGTGTCGCTGGCGTCGATGGTGAAGCAGTCGCTGACGGCGTCGACGCTGAGGTTGATCGCCGTGTTGTTCGGAAAGCGCAGCGTGACCTGCGGGTCAGGCACGTCGCCAGAGCCCCACCAGAACAAGTAGCCGCCGGCGGCTTCGGCGTTGGCGCCGACGCTGACGACGCCGCCGGCGCTGGCGAGGACGCTGGCGTTGCTGGCGGCGACGCTGGCGCCGACGACGATGTGGTTGAACGGTCCGCGCGCCTCGAGGATCGGCGCGAGCGGCGCGCCGGCCAGGGTCTGTGCTTCTGCTGCGCTTGCGAGGCCGAAGGTCGCCAGGACGATGGGCAGCGAGATGCGGAAACAGGACGGGCTGGAACGCATGTTCAGGACCTCAAAGCGGATGCTGAAAAGTGTGACACACGGATTATCGGTGAACAGGTGGATCTGTCCCACATGGACGTAGATCCGATGCCGTTGGTGTTTTCTGTGCGAAATCAACCGTTTGCATCGGGCTCGCGCGGACAAAAGCGGGCAGAACGCCGCGTGCTTCAACGCAGGCCCAGTGTCAGCGCAGCCGGTCGCGCACGCGGCGCAGCAGGGTGCCCGGTGCGCTGAGGTCGCGGCGCACGGCGCGGGCGGCTTTGAGGGTGAAGCTGGCGGCGGCGAGGGCGAGGCCTTCGTGGTCCCACCAGCTCTCGGCAGCGCCGCGGCTGGCGATGCCGACGGCGCCGGTGCCGAGGCCGAGCCCGGGGTAGAGCTGCAGCCGCAGCCCGGCCCGGGTGAAGCACGCCGTCAGAAATTCTTTCGACCAACCGCTCTCGAACCAGCCGTGTTTGTGGATGCAATAGACGGACACCGGGTCGAGCCGCAGGCCCCACGTCTTCCACCAGCTGCGTTGCACGGGCTCGCCGCTGAGGATGATTTTGCCCTCGGGCTTGAGCACCTTCACGAGCTTCTCGATCACGACCCACGGCCGCACGGCGTGGTGCAGGCACTCGTAGAACAAGACCGCGTCGTAGCCGTCACCGACGTTGGCGCCGACCTTGACGCCGATGTTGACGACGTCGACGTCTTCGAAGGCGCCGAGCACGACGTTGACGGCGCGCTGCCGTTTGGCTGCCCGCTGCTTCACGACCTCGAGAAACGTCGGGTTGATGTCGACGCTCGTGACCTCGGCGCCGATGAACTCGAGCAGCTCGGTGCTCATGCCGAGGCCGCAGCCCATGTCGAGCACCTTCGCCTTCGGCGGCAGCTTCGCGAGCCACACCGCCTGCAGCACCGCCAACGCGTGCGGCACGACAAAACCCGGGTCGTCGCTCGCCCACGGGTTCGCCCCGGCGACGCGCTCGTCGACGTCGACGCCGGCCTGCTCGAACGCCACCTGGTCGAGCTGCCGGCCGGCGATCTCTTGGTAGAGGGCGAGCTGTTGCTCGAGGTAGCGCGGTGAAAAAGGATCGAGCGTGTCGTCGATCGTCGTCGACGGCGCGTAGCTGAAGTCGCCGAGGTACGCGGCGCAGCCGGGGTGCTGCGGGCCGCCGAGTCGGTCGCACTCAGCGACGAACGCGTCGAGCTGCGCTCTGGTGATTCGTCCCGCGCTCACGTGCTGCACCTCAGACGAAACAGAGAAATGCGCTGGATCTACGGCATATCGTCGTCTGATTTTTCTTCGATCTTGCCGTCGGTCTTGATCTCTTTGCCCGACAGGTCTTCGCCGTCTTTGTCGTTGGCGATCAAGAACTCGACGCGGCGGTTGGCTTGCTTGCCGTCTTCGGTCTTGTTGTCGGCGATGGGCTGGCTCTCGCCGAAGCCCTTGGCCTTCAAGCGGTCTTTTTCAACCTTACCTGTCTCGATCAAGTAGCGCATGACGGACTTGGCGCGCCGATCAGAGAGTTGCAGGTTGTAGGTGTCGTTGCCGTCGCCGTCGGTGTGTCCTTGAATGAAGATCAAGGGAATTTCAGTGTGTTCATTTACGACGGTCGCGACGTTGTCGAGCAGCTCGTAGCTCTTCGGCAAAATGCGGTCGCTGTCGTAGGCGAAGTAGACCTTGTCGGTGATCTCGATGCGGTCGCGTTTGACGACGACCTTCTTCTTCTTGTTGGACTCGTCGGGGCAGCCGTCGTCGTCTTCGAAGCCGTTTTTGACTTCGGCGTCGTTGGGGCATTCGTCTTTGCCGTCTTCGATGCCGTCGCCGTCGTTGTCGTCTTCAGGGCAGCCGTCGTCGTCTTGCCAACGATCGCGGTCTTCGGGCTGCATGGGGCAGTCGTCGTCGACGTCGGCGATGCCGTCTTTGTCGTTGTCGGGTTCGGGGCAGCCGTCGTCGTCTTCGAAGTTGTCTTTGTCTTCGGGGTCGTCGGGGCAGTCGTCGACGTTGTCTTTGATGCCGTCTTTGTCGCGGTCGCCGATCTCGGGCTTGGCGATGACCTCTTCTTCAGGCGCGGGGCGGTCGAAGTAGCCGACGGCGAAGAAGACGCGGAAGTCGGGGGCGCCGTAGTCGGGCACCAGTCCGCTGCCGCCGCCGCCCATCAAGAGGATGGGTCCGGCGAAGTACTTGAGGGCCACGTCGCCCTCGAGGGGAAAGCGGTCGCGGTCGCTGCCCAAAAACGCCGGGCTGGCGCGTCCGTTGACGTCGGCGGTGAAGAAGAGCTGCTTGGGGATGATGCTGATCTCGGCGCCCGCGCCGTAGGTGACCTGCGTGCCGGCGACGAGGTCTTTGCCAGCGATCTCGCGGGGGGCGCGGATGAGCACGCCAGCGTCGAGGCCGAGGCGGAAATACTGCGAGTTGAAGCCCACCGAGAACGCCGGGGTGACGTTGGGCAGGACGTCGCCGGCGAGGGGTCCGGCCTTGCTGTCACTGCTGACGAGCTGGGCGATCGGGATGAGGTCAGAGCTCAGGCGGAACGAGGCGACGACCCCGTCGTTCCACGGGGTCAAGAGCACCTTGCCGTTGACGCGCAGGTCGCCGGTGCCGAAGGCGGTGAGGCCTTCGCCGTCGAAGCCGGCGCCGTTCATGAAGTAGGCGGGGGCGACGACGCCGACCTCGAAGCGGTCGAAGAGGCCGAGGGCGGCGGCGATCTCGGCGTTGACCTGGTTGGCGACGATGGCGTCGCCGATCTGCTTGCCGTTGTCGTCGCGAAACACGAGCGGGTCGTTGGCGTAGCTGACCAGCATCCACCCCGACGGCACCAGGTGGGGCAGCACCGCCGGGTGGTTGGTGACGATGTAGTTGTGCGGGCCAGCCGCCGCCTCGAAGTGGTTGATGCCGCCAGCGTGCGCGGCGCCCCCCGCCGCGATGGCGACGACGACAGGAGCGATGACAACGGCAAAGGCGAGGCGGGCGCGGGCAAACATGCGATCGCCATCACACATCATCCGACACGCTTCGTCGAGAGCTTCTGCGCGCGACCTTGAGGACGGTGGCGGCGCAGGCTGGCGCGTCGTCGTCAGCGCAGCTCGTGCACGACGGTCTTCTTCTTGCGCTGCTGCGCCCGCTGCTTCACCTGCGCCGCCAGCGTCGACGTCGCCACCACCTTGGCGTCGCGAAAGCACTTGAAGCGCGCCAGGGGTTTGGGAAGGGCGTCGACGACAGCGCCGAGGTCGCAGCCCGCGCCTCCGGATTCGGCCGGGTCGGCGAAGACGTCGTTGTCGACGGTGACGGCGATGTCGCCGGCCAATTCTTCGCTGGAGACGACCAGCGCAAAGGCGCCGGCAGCGACGTCGAAGCCGGCGGCGCGCTCGGCGTGAATGGCCGGTCCGATCACGCCCCGCGAGAGGCGCTCGACGACGATGCCGGGCAACGTCGACGCCCGCACCAGCAGCGCCGGCGCCGGCAACTGCGACGCGAGCGACAGCACGTCTTGCAGGGCGCGCGACGCGGTGGCCCGATCGTTGTGCACCAGCACGCCGTCTTTGGCGGTGACGTCGAGCCAGGCGTCGACGGTGACGCGCACGAACAGCCCCTCAGCCGACGCGCGGTCGAGCACCAACGTGAGCAGCGAGCGGGTGGGCTCGACGCGCCGCACGGCGATCTCGACGTCGAGCAGCGAGAGCGGCGGCGCGTTCGCCAACAGCTTCGCCGCGGTCTCGCGCTTCCACAGCCGCGCGCGCGCGTCGTTCTCGCTCGACGGCGGTGAAGGCGACGGAAAGACCGACTTGCCGAGGTCGCGCTCGGCCAGCAGCGCCGCCCAAGAGAGCCACGGCACCATGCCGCTCAAGGGATCCAACGAAGGAGACGGCACTGACGTCGGCGACAGCGCCAACGCCGCCGCCCACGCCGACGTCAGCGTCGACAGCGGCCGCGTCTTGACGAAGCGATCGTTGCCGCGCGCGCCGGCGAACGCTTTGGCGAAGAGCTCGAGCACGTTCACCCCGCGCTCGCGCGCTCTTTGGCCGCCGTGGCGGCGCGGCGGGCCATGGCCCCCTGCACGAGCACCTCGAGGGCCTCGCTCAAGCCCCGCGTCGACGTCGACTGCGCGACGCGGTCGTGGACAGCGGCGGCAAAGACGGTGACGTCGTCGAGGGAGCCAGAGAGCTGCAGCAGCGATTTTTCGAGCTCGTCGACGACGGCGGCGGCGTCTTCGGCGACCGACAGCGCCCGCGCCCGGGCGCTCAGCACGTCGAGCTCGCGCTCGGCTGCGCGGGCGAAGCCTGCGACGTCGGCGCTCAGGGTCTCGATGACGTCGAGCAGGCCGCGGGCGCTGACGACGACGACCGACAGGCGCTCTTGCATCCGCTCGGCGACCTCTTGCCGCTGCTGCGCCTGATCG
>JANNAY010000660.1:0-2681 GCA_031384945.1 Deltaproteobacteria bacterium | reverse complement strand
CCTCTTCGAGCACGCCGAGCGTGGTGACGTCGAGGTCGTTGGTGGGCTCGTCGAGCAACAACACGTTCGCGTCGGTGAGAAAGAGCCGCGCGAAAACGAGACGGTTCTGCTCGCCGCCCGACAGGGTCTTCACGCGGCGCTTGCGGTCGCTGCCGTCGAACAAGAAGCGCTCGAGGTACGACGACACGTGCAGGCGGTTCTGCGCGGCGCCGACGAAGACGTGGTCGTTCTCTGACGACAACGTCTGCTCGAGCGTCGCCTCGGGATCGAGGGTGGCGCGGTGCTGATCGAAGACGGCGATCTTCGTGTTCAAGCCGCAGACGATCGAGCCCTTGCTGGGCACGACCTTGTTGTTCTCTTCGACGTCGAAGCCCGCCGCCGTCATCAACGCCAACAACAGCGACGTCTTGCCAGCGCCGTTGTCGCCGGCCACGCCCCAGCGCTGTCCCTTGGTGACGATGAGCTCGAGGTGATCGAACAAGACACGTCCGCCGCGCTCGATGGTGACGTCTTTGATCTCGAAGATGCTCTTGCCGAGGCGCTTGGTCTGCGCCGCCTCGATCTCGACCGACTTCTTCTGCTTGCGGATGGCTGCGGCTTCGTCTTCGACGAAGTCTTGCAGCTCGCCGGCGCGATCGATGCGGGCCGTCTGCTTCGTCGTGCGGGCCGGGGTGCCAGCGCGCAGCCAGGCGAGCTCGCGCAGCCACAGCCGCTCTTTCTTGTGCTGCGTCGACACGGTGATGTTGTCGCGGATGATCTTCTGCTCGATGAACGACGTCATCAGCGTCGTGTTGTTGTCGCCCGGCGGCCCGTAGCTGTGCAGCTTGCCGCGGTTGAGCTCGACGACGCGGGTGCAGGCCTCGTCGAGAAACAGCCGATCGTGGCTGACGACGATCACCGGACCACGGTGGGCCTTGAGGCGCTCGACCAGCCAGCTGATGGCCTCTTTGTCGAGGTGGTTGGTGGGCTCGTCGAGCAACAAGATGTCGGCGTCGTTGAGCAAGGTCTTGGCCAGATCGACGCGGCGGCGCTGGCCGCCCGACAGCGAGGCGACGGGGCGGTCGACGTCGATGACGCCGAGGCGGCCGAGGGCCTCTTCGATCTCCCACGGCTCGCGGCCGGTCTCTTCGGCGACCTCTCTGGCCGTCTTGGTCGGCTCGAGCATCGGCTCTTGCGCCAACAGCGCCAGACGCTGGCCGCGCCCGCGCTCCATCGTGCCGAAGTCGGGCTTCTGCAGGCCGGCGAACATGCCCAACAGCGTCGACTTGCCAGCGCCGTTGTCGCCGACGAGGGCGGTGCGGTCGTTGTCGTCGAAGACCATGGTGGCGTCGTCGAAGATGACGCGAGAGCCGTGAGAGAATTTCAGACCGCGGGCAGCAAGCATGGCGCCGTCGTCGTCGATGGAGGCTGTGACGTCAACCCGACTTCTGACGTTGGCGCGAGATGTGATTGCCTTTGCAGGATGGCGCTTCACACCGACCGGCTGCAGAAGAACATCGAGGCGACCTTGCGGCTGCGTGACGAGATGGACCGTGCGTCGCCGCTGCAGCGGACCGCCGACCGCGTCACGGCCTTTGTCAGCTCGATGGGCTTTCTCGTCGTTCACAGCGCGGCGCTCGCGGCCTGGCTGGTCGTCAACAGCGGCGCCGTCGGCGTCGAACCGTTCGACCCGTGGCCGTTTCCGGCGCTGACCCTGGCGCTGTCGGTCGAGGCCATCTACCTGACGGCGTTGGTGCTCATCAGCCAGCGGCGCGAGAGCGACCTCGCCGACGCCAGAAGCGACCTCGACCTGCAGATCAACCTGCTCGACGAGCGCGAGACCACGCGGCTGTTGCGCCTCGTCGACGCCATCGCCCACAAGCTCGACGTCGACGTCGACGACGACGAGCTGGTGGAGCTCGAGCTCGACGTCGATCCCCAGGAGGTGCTCGCGCGGCTGCGTGAGGCACGCGGACCTCAGTGACGACGGGCGGCACGTCATTCTCGGGTGGAACCGTCGGCCGCAGACAGGCGGTTGAGCCTGCCCCCGCGACTGCGACGTCAGGTCGGGCGGTCGACGACGTCGCGGTGCAGGCGCCAGCGCGCGGCGAGCTCATCGTGTGAGATGGGCAGGCTCAGGTGGTCGTCGCAGCCGGCGCGAAACGCGGCGCTGCGGCCGTCGGCGTCGTCGTGGGCGCCGACGACGAGGATGCGCAGCTGAGATTGCTCCGGCTGCGCGACCAACCACCGGCAGGTGTCGATGTTGCGGGGCGACAGCGCGCACACCCACAGCGCGGCGGGCGGCGCGCAGAGCTGCAGCGCGAGGACCGCCGGGGCGTCTTCGGCGACGAAGACCGCCGCGCCGAGCCGCGTCAGGCCCTTTGCGAGCGGCGCCAACAGCGGATCGGCGTCGACGAAGACGCGGCGCGCGCGTCGGCCGCTCGCTTGCGCCAGCAGTCGAACACGACGCCCGCAGCGACGACGCCACCGCCGTTGCCCGAAGAGCCCGCGGCCGATTGGTACTTCTCAGCCTTTGAAGACCGGCGGCCCGCCAAGGCCGTGCCCCACAGCGAACGGCGCCAGCAGCTCTTTCAGGGCATGGCGACAGCCGCCGTGGTCTTTGGCGTCTCGTATCTGGCGTGGCGCTGGACCTCGTCGTTGAACTGGGCGGCGTGGTGGTTCGCCATCCCGCTCGCGCTCGC
>JANNAY010000651.1:0-2457 GCA_031384945.1 Deltaproteobacteria bacterium | reverse complement strand
GGGTTGATGCGCGAGGCGTCGCCCTTGAAGCCCACCGCCGCCGACGACGGCAGCGTCACGCCGGATCCGACGACGACATCGTGGCCGCGGTTGTAGTTGTCGTAGGCGAAGTCGGCGCTCGTGCGTTGCCACGAGAGCTTCGCGGTGAAGTTGTGATCGCTCATGACGACGACGGTAGGCTGATGGGTATGTGCCGCAACATCCGCACGCTCTTCCCCTTTGAACCGCCTGCCACCGACGCCGAGATTCGCGCTGCTGCGGTGCAGTTCGTGCGCAAAATTTCCGGTGCGACCAGGCCCTCAAAGGCCAACGAAGAAGCCTTTGACCTCGCCGTCGAAGAGGTCTTTGCCGCCAGCCACAAGCTGCTGCACGGCTTGAAGAGCAACGGACCGAAGAAAGACCGCGTCGTCGAAGCGCAGAAGGCGAAAGCGAAGGCGCAGATTCGTTACGGCAAGAGCGAGCGCACGCCGGCCCCGCTGGTGTCGTCGGGCTCGTCGACGCCGTAGCCAACTTCACCATCCGCGCCCGAGCCGCAGACCTCACCCCTCGCTGCGCTCGGACCTCTCCAGGCCGATTCGCGAACGCGGGCCGCGGGCGCTCGCAAAGCCTCGCTGTGGAGAGGTGAAATCCAGCAACAGTCGCCCTTTCACAATAAAGGTGGTTTGCGAGGCGCGGTCTCGATCAACACGCCATCATCGACGACCGCAACAACGGCTGCACGAGGTGAACTCGGCGCCATCCCGTTGAAACACGCCAAATTCACGTGCGCATTCATCAACGATCAGATCGACTGCGGTCCACTCTGATTGCACCTCTCCACAGCGAGGCTTTGCGAGCGCCCGCGGCCCGCGTTCGCGAATCGGCCTGGAGAGGTCCGAGCGCAGCGAGGGGTGAGGTCTCCTGTCGCAAAGAAAAGGGCGCCACGATGGGCGCCCTTCACATCCACAACCTGGGTTGAAGATCAGAACTGGTAGCGAAGGGCGACCTGCGCGTTCAGCGGGCCACCGCGACCCTGCGGCTGACCGAACTTGGTCGGCGCCGAGTCGGGCAGGTCGCGGGTCTCGAAGTCGGTCGGCGGACGCGAGTTCAAGACGTTGAAGATGTCGGCGATGAGCCAGATGTCTTGCGTGGTCAGCTCTTTCAGGCGCCAGGCGACGCGGGCGTCGAGGAAGAAGACGTCGGGCGTGCGGAACTCGATGTCGTCGTCGGGGTTGTCGACGTCTTTCGGGTCGAAGCCAGCGGGCGCGCGCTTGTCGAGGAAGTCGCCGTAGAAGTTGTTGAGGAAGAACTTCGAGAGCGGGCGACCCGACTGGAAGACGCCGGTGCCGCCGACCTGGAAGCCGAGGGGCAAGTCGTACGACATCGTGCCCTGCAGACGGTGGCGCACGTCATCGCCCAGATAACCGTACTCGAAAGGACGCTGCGTCGGGTTGTCGAAGGTGTAAGAGACGTAGCGCTCGCTCGTGCCTTCAAGCTTCGACAAGGTGTAGGTGATGAACGCCTGCCAATTGTCGCTCAGGCGCTTCTCGAAGGTGAAGTCTACGCCCATGTACTGGCGCATCGCCTCGGCCGGGGTGCCGACCGAGAAGATGAAGCGGGGCTCGCCATTGCGGAAGCCGACGGCCTGATCGCCGCGCTCGTTCCAAATGACGTTGCTCTCGTCGTCTTCGAAGAGGTTCTGCATGCGACGGTAGGTGAAGTCGATGGCGAGCGAGGCGTTGTCGACGATCTCGCGCTGGACGCCGAAGACGACCTCGTGCATCGACGGCGGCACCATGCCGGGCTTGAAGATGACTGCGTTGTCGCCGCCTTCTTCGCGCACAAAAATGTCGTACTTTTCGGTCGCGGGGTTGAACTGAAACGTCTTTGATCCCAGCGAACGACCGACGAATGAGGGGACAGTGAGAAGGCCCGTCTCGTTGTAGTAATAATAACCACCGCGGATGACGGACTTCGAGTCGCCGAAGGGGTCCCAGGCGGCGCCGATGCGGGGCGAGAGCGAGTTGAAGTTGAAGATCTCGAGGCCGCCGTCTTCGGGGTCGTTGTAGCCGCGCGACGAGTCGAAGCGCAGGCCGGGGCGGATGGTCAGCGTCTTCAACGGGCGCCATGTGTCTTGCACGTAGACGGAGATGACGTTGGCGCTGACGACCTTTTGCAGCGGCGCGGCGTAGTCGGTGCGCTGAAAGGGGTCGCCGATGCCGTCGACGGAAGAGCCGGCCTGGTCGACGCCGTTGTCGGTGAAGGTCTGCTTGCCCGGCACCCAATCGTTGGTCGTGTTCCACACGAGGTCGCCGCCGAGGCCGGCCTTGAACTCGTGGTCGCCGAGAAAGCCGTCGAGGAAGTACGAGAGCGACGTCGTCGCCATCAAGCGGTAGCGGCGGTCATCGGTGAGCAGCGTGTCGTTGACCGTCGACGTGCCCGTGGACTGGTTGGTGTGGCCGGCGACGGACTTGTTGG
>JANNAY010000640.1:0-2486 GCA_031384945.1 Deltaproteobacteria bacterium | reverse complement strand
CCCATGCCCTTGGCCAACGTCAGCCAGACCAGCAGCAGCACGATGACGAAGGCACCGAGCGTCTTGAAGACGGGCACGATGAGCTCTGACGCCGTCGACGCCGGCGGCGGCAGGTGGTTGGCGACGTCTTCGGGCGGCGGCGGCGGCGGCTTCGTTGCGTCGACTTCGACGGGGGCGCCTTTGTCGTCGACGACAAAGGCGTCCGCCGCGACGGCCGGAAGAGAAAAAAGCAGAGCAGTGACGAGGACGCGCAGCACGCGGTGACGCTAGCAGCTTCGTCGTGGCGTCGTGTGAAGCGGCGTGTCAGCGCGCCAGCGAGAGGATCCGCACGCCGAGCTCGCCGTCGATCTCGACGAGCTCGCCCTTGCCGATGCGCTTGCCGTCGACGACGAGGTCGACGGGCTCGCCAGGGGCGCGCGACAGCTCGATGACCTGGCCCGCGCGCAGGCCCATCACGTCGGCAGCGCTGACCATGACTCTGCCGAGCTCGACGACCATGGCGACGGTGACGTCGTCGAGCAGGCCGGCGGCGTCGGCGCTGGGGGCGCCGTCGTCTTCTTCGTAGCCGTCGCTGTGTTCGCCTTCGATCTCTTTGGCGTTCGACGTCGACAACGGCGATGCGCTGCCCGTCAAGCGCGCGCGGGCGGCGTCGCGCAAGGCGGCGGCGTGGGCGGCTTCGTCGTCGACGACACCGCCTGTTGAGAGACGCTTCGACTCTTCGACCATGGCTTCTTCACCTGCGTCGCCGCTGTCGCTCGACGGAAAAAGGATGCCCATCGCGCGCGGCGTACCGATCGGCACGATGTTCTCGATGGCGACCTCGTAGCGCCCGTTGGCGCCGACGTTCAAGGCGCCGACGAGGGTGCCGTGGTTGCCGTCGCCGATGCGGCACGAGACCTGGCCCGACAAGACGCCGGGGCCGTTGTCGTCGTCGTCGACGCCTTCGGCGCGGCCGATGCGGGCGTCGGTTTGTTCGACGAGCACGATGTCGTCGGCGTCGAGGTTCTCGAGGTCGTTCATGGCCAGCGACAAGCGACCGACCTCAACACACAAGGGCGCGCGCAGCAGGCGCACCAGCTCTTTGCGGTCGCTGTACGAGAACAACAGCCGCTCGAGCGCCGGACCGTCTGTCGGCCACGACATCGCGAAGTCGCTCTCGACGACGCTGGTGGGCAGGTAGAGCCGCAGCGAGCCGACGCGCTTGTCGATGAACAGCTTGAAGCTCAAGCACACCATCTGCTCGTCGAGCGAGACGCGAGCCCCCAGCGACTCGAGGGTGCCGTGCAGACCCTCGAGCTTGAGCCCGATCTGGCGCTCGCTGCCAAAGGTCTCTTGGACGACGGCGAGGGCCTTCAACAACACGAACGAAAACACGCCCTCTTCAATCTCAGAGAGCGGACGGTGCGCGTCGCCATCTTCGGCGTTGCCGCCGAGCAGCTTGTCGATGGCGAGCTGCGCCGAACCCAGATCGACCTCGACGAGCGCCTTGTCGGTCTTGGGAACGAGGCCCAGAACGGCGGCGCAGCAGGGCTCGGCGAGCACCCGCGACAGCGTGCCGGCTTCGACGACTTTGACGCCGTCGAACCAGACGTCGATGTCAGCGTGCAAGATGGGCTCGAGGGCGTTGCGCAGCTTGTCTTTGAAGCCCCGCTCGAACGGCGTCTGCGGAAAATGCGTCAGCAGCGTGTTGATCACACGCGCCTGCAGCCTCGAAATCCGGGGAAGGGCGCCCCACCGGAACTTCCGCAGCTTCTTGGCCATCAGCCCTTGCTCTCGCTGTCAGCCTTCGGCGCCACGTGATGCGGACCGCTCAGCGCCTCTTTGACATCGGCTTTGACCTCGTCAGCGGCGGCGACGTCTTCTTTCTTCTGACCCGGGAACAGCACGCTGGCGATGATGCCGAGGGCGAGCATGCCGCCGACGACGCCGAGAGAGACCGGCGTCGGGATGCCGACCTCGCTGCCGTGCAGCCCAGTGACGTGCGGCAAGAACGACGCGTCAACGTTCATCTTGGTCAGGCCGGCTTCGATCAGGCCGAGGCACATCTTGAGACCGACGAAGCTCAAGACGACGCCGAGGGCGGGCTTCAGGAAGCGCAGCCCCCAGAGCGCGCCCGCCAGCAAGAAGAACAAGCTGCGCAAGCCAAGAATCGCGAAGATATTCGACGTGTAAACAATGAAGGGATCAAGCGAGACACCAAACACCGCAGGGATCGAGTCGAGCGCAAACACCACATCAGAGAGCTCGACGCAGACCAGCACCAAGAACAGTGGTGTAGCCAGGCGAACCCCATTCTGAACTGTAAAGAAGTTGTGGCCGTCATACTTGTCGTGAACGCGGATGAATTTCTTGGCGATGATGACGACTTTGTTATCGCTGACGTCATCATCTTCTTCGCCGCCCGGCAAGATGAGCTTCACGCCGGTGAAGACGAGAAACAGGCCGAAGAGATAGATGAGGAAGTGAAACTCTTGCAGCAGCGCGGT
>JANNAY010000602.1:0-1660 GCA_031384945.1 Deltaproteobacteria bacterium | reverse complement strand
ACGACGGCGGCGCCTTCGGAGACGGCGTCGGACTTCGTCGACGTCAACAGCGCCGTCAGCGGCGCCATCGGCAGCGAATCGCGGCGCAAGAGGCCGACGCGCAAACGGGCGCGCAGCTCTTCGTCGTCGAGGGTGGCGAGGCGCGGCAAGAGCACCGCGGCGTCGCCCTCGGCGGCGAGGTAGACGGCGGCCTTCTTCTTCTCGTCGTCGTTGACGCTCTTGTCGAGCACGTGCAGCTCGATGCGCGTGCGGTCAGATGGGAAGAGCTTGTCGAGCGCCTTTTTGGCGGCGCCGCGCACGTCGTCGTTCCACTCGCTGAGCTTCTCCGCCAGCGCCTGCTCTGCGTCTTTGACGTCGAGGGCGGCGGCGGCTTCGGCGGCTTCTTTGACGACCTCGGCGCCGGGGTCGTTGTCGAGCACGCGCACCAACATCGCCTTGGCGCGGTCGTCGCCGATGGCGCGCAGCGCTCTGACAACGCGCCAGGCTTTGTCGTCGTCGTCGTCGAGGGCGCCGGCTTCGACGCGGTCCCAGATGCGGGTGCGCGCCGCTGCGTCAGTCAACGAATTGTGCAAGCGACCGAGTCCCTCGAGGGCGGCGCGCTGCATGATGACGTCGCTGGGGGCTTCTTCGGTGCCGCCGTCGGCGTGCAGCTCGAGCTCAGCGAGGGCTCTGACGTCGCCGAGGCGTCCGACGGCGACGAGGGCGCGGCCGCGCTCTTCGCTGTCTTCGGCGGCGCGCGACACCAGCAGCAAGGGCACGAGCGCGATGGCAGCGGCGGCGTGGCCGCTGGCCATGGCGAGGCCTTCGGCGGCGCCGAGGGCGAGCTCGCGCGCGCCCTTCTTGACCACGTCTTCGAGCGGACCGATCGGCGACGACGTCTTGCGCGCGCGTTCGGCGTAGCAGGCGACGGCGGCGGTGCGGACTTCGACTTCGCGGTCGCTGAAGAGGCCGACGACGACTTCATCGGCGGCGGCGCCCTTGCCCGACCACTTGAGCTCTTCGAGCGCCTTCTTCTTGATCTCGATGTCTTTCGACTTCGCGGCCACGGGCAAGAACTGCGCGGCGAGGTCGTCTTCGCGCTTCTTCTTGGTCTTGCCGATGACGTTGAGCCCGGCTTCGAAGGCGGCGGCTCTGACGCCGGCGTCGTCGCTGTCGGTGAGCTTGCCGAGGGTCTCGAGGGTCTCTTTGCGCTTGGTCTTGCCGAGGGCGGCGGCGAGGCCGGCGACGTCTTTGACGCCAGCGTCGTCGACGAGGGACAGCAACGCGGCGGTGGCGCTCTTGTTGCCCAGCAGCGCCAACGCTTCGCGGGCGCGGCGCACTTGCTTGTCGTCTTCGCTGCGGGCGAGGCCGGTGAGGGCGTCGACGGCGCGCACGTCTTCGCGTTCGGCGAGGATTTCGCCAGCGCGCAGGGCGAGGCCTTTGTGCTCGCTGTCGAGGGCGGCGGCGAGGGCGTCGCCGACGCTGCGATCGTCTTTGCGCTTCGCCAGCTGCTCGACGACCGAGAGGCGCAGGTCGTCGTGCTCGCTCTTGAGCGCCAAGACGAGATGCTCGATCGCGTTCTTCTTCGCGTGCTTCTCAAGCGTCTCGAACGCCTGCTTTCTCACTTCGGCAACTGGCGAATTGAGGGCGGCTTCGACGCGCTTGATCTGCCCGCGCTCGG
>JANNAY010000552.1:0-2762 GCA_031384945.1 Deltaproteobacteria bacterium | reverse complement strand
CGCTGTCGTCGCGACGAGCTTCGCCTTCTTCGCCTTCTTCGCCTTCGTCGCGGTCGACGTCGCCGTCGCGTCGCCGAAGCACTTGTCGACGCAGTCTTGCTGCGTCGACGAGACGGTCTCATCGGCGAGCGCCGAGAGGGGAATGAGAGACACGAGCACAAAGGGGACAGAGACTTTCCAGTTGCGAATCATGGCTTCTTCTCCGTTGATGGGACGCGGACGCCACACGTGACGTCGTTGTCGTCGACAAAAACTCCCGCGCTTCTTCTCATTGCAGACGCTGTGCCCCGGTCACGCCGCGCTCTGCCGCGCGCGTCGTCGGCGGCGACTGAGGCTTGTCTGCACCGCTGTGATCGCGGTGCGGCACAGCGTCTCGTCAAGAAAGAAAAAAACGCGCACCGCCGAGGTGCGCGTTCTTCTTCTTCTGCACGCAGACGGTTCACGTGCCCGGACGAAACACGTGGCCGACGTCGTCGACGACCTTCTTCAGGCGCGCCTGACCGAGCCGCAAGACCTGCGGCCGCTTCTGCAGCTGCGTCTTCAAGGCGACGTATTCGCCCGCGAAGTTCTCGGCGATGACGTCGTCAAACACCTTCTTCGCCTGCGGAAACAGCTCGCCTTCTTCTTCTTCGATGTGGTGCTTCAGCACATCGCTGAGCACCTTGATCTTCGCGTCGAAGCGCTCGTCGTCGACGCGCATGGTGATCAGGTCTTCGAGCAGGCGCGAGATGACGAGGTGCTCCTCCTTCGCTTCGAAGACCAGCGCCTTCTGCGCATCGAAGAGGCGGTCGTAGAGGACCTGGTCTTCGGCGAGGCTGTGGGCGCTGAGCTCGTCGATGACTTGATCGACGATGTCTTTGCGGTTGCTCACACGCGCGCTCTTCAGGTGCTCGAGCGCGCCCAGCACTTGTTCGTGTTCGTCGTGCAGGATCTTGTAGATGTCGACGGCCATGGCGGTCTCCTGTGGTTGGAAAAAAGGGCCGCGATCAAGTCAGCAATCCGTGTGCCGTCGACGACGACAACTTCGCCCCACCGCGCCCCTCTCGAGCGAGGCATGCGCGCTGCAGCAGCTCACGAGAAATTCACAGCAGGAGCAGCACATGGCCGCGCGCAAGCACCACCCCAAATCGTCAACCTCAGCGTCGGAGTCAGAGTCGGCGTCCGCGTCGGCGCCGAAGGGCGGACGCTCGATGTGGAGCGGCGTGATCTCGTTTGGGCTCGTGCAGATTCCCGTCGGGCTGCACAGCGCCGAGAGCCACGCTGAAGAGCTCAGCTTCAGCCTGCTCGACGCCGACGACCACAACCCCGTCGGCTACCAGCACATCAACAAGGTCACCGGCGAGCCCGTGCCCAAAGAGCGGCGCGTGAAGGGCTACGAGGTGGCGAAGAACGAGTACGTCGTCATCGACGAGGGCGACTTCAAGGCCGCCAACGTCAAGGCCACCGAGACCATCGACATCCAGGCCTTCGTCGACGCCGACGAGATCCCGTCGATGCGCTTTGAGCGGCCCTATTGGCTCGCGCCGCAGGCCAGGGGCGCGAAGCCCTACGTGCTCTTGCGGCAGGCGCTGCAGATGACCGGCAAGGTCGCCGTGGCCACGATCGTGATGCGCGCGCGCCAGCACCTCTGCGCCGTCTTTGCCCACGGCGACGCCCTCGCCTTGCAGGTGCTGCGCTACGACGACGAGGTCAAAAGCGCCGAAGACGCCGGCGTCGTCGACGTCGTCAAAGGCGTCAGCGTCAAGCCTGCCGAGATCGAGATGGCCACGCGGCTCGTCGAAGGCATGCAAGGTCCGTTCGACACAACGGCCTTTCACGACAGCTACGTCGATGACCTCAAGGCCCTGATCGAGGCGCGGCGCACCGATCCTCTCTATGTGCCCGACGTGCCGAAGGCCGAGGCCCCCGCCGAAGACAGCAGTGATCTGATGGCCTTGCTCGAGCGCAGCGTGCAGGCGCGTCCGACCTCGACGACGACGGCGACGACGGCGAAGAAAAAGGCGACGAAGCCGACCCGGACGCGCGCGCCGCACCGGAACAACAAAGCGACGGGTTGAGCCATGGCGTCGCTGTCGACGTACCAGCAGAAGCGCGACTTCTCGAAGACCGCCGAGCCCGTTGGCGTCGTCGAGAAGTCCGTCACCCAGCCGCGCTTTCTCATCCAAAAGCACGACGCGACGCGCCTGCACTACGACGTCCGCCTCGAGATCGATGGGGTCTTGAAGAGCTGGGCCTGCCCCAAAGGACCGTCCCTCGATCCGAAGGACAAGCGCCTCGCCGTCGAGGTCGAAGACCACCCCATGGCCTACGGCTCCTTCGAAGGCACCATCCCCGCCGGCGAATACGGCGGCGGCACCGTCTTGCTCTGGGACCACGGCACCTTTGACGTCGAGGGTGATGCTCTCGCGGGATGGAAGGCCGGCAAGCTGCACGTCACGCTGCACGGCGAGAAGCTCAAGGGATCGTTTCGCCTCGTGCGCCTGCCCAGGAAGGGCAACGAGAAGCAGGTGAGCTGGCTGTTGATCAAGTCCAACGACGAATTCGCCGTCGTCGGCGGTGACGTCGCTGCGTTGCCCGAGGCCAGCGTGAAGACGGGCCGCTCGCTGCAAGAGATCGCCGACGCCTCCGACTCCGTCTGGCACTCGGACCGCGTCGCCGCCCGCGCCGCAGACGGGCCGCGACGAGCGCGTGTCGACGTCGACGACAACGGCCAGCGCGGCGGAGTAGCGCCTCACCCCGGCGCGAAACCGCAGAGCCCCCTG
>JANNAY010000522.1:0-3632 GCA_031384945.1 Deltaproteobacteria bacterium | reverse complement strand
GCGGTGTGGGTGACGCGGCGCGGCGAGCTCACGCCGGTGCAGGCGACGGGTGGCTGGCTGGACTGATCACGTCCCGTAAAGCCGGTCGCCGAAATCGCCGAGGCCCGGCAGGATATATTTCCGGCTGTTGAGCGCGCGGTCGAGCGCCCCGGCGTGGATGGGCACCTCAGGGTGGGCCTTTTGCATGGCAGCCACACCTTCGGGTGCGGCGTGTCGATGCCGACCACGAGAAATTTCATCGCCCGCACGTTGGCCGCGCCGGGCACGTCGTCTCGCTTCGCGAACGTCTCAAACGTCTTGCGATCGACGATCTTCGAGATGCCCCCATGGACCGTCGACACCCGCGCCCGCGACGCCACCGACGACGACGGGCCCGTTGTCGCTGTCGATGATGTCGTCGGCGTTCCTGTCACGCGCGCTGATTCAGTCGCGTGCGCCGTCAACGTCGTGGTCGGCGCCGCCGCTGGTGTCGTTGGCTTCTTCTCTGCGACTTTTTCTTTGGCGACGACCGCGGTGAAGGCGAGCGGTGAGGCGGGGCGGTGCGAGCTGATGAGCGGCATGTCGCGGAGGGTCCGCTGGCGCCATGTCGACGTCAAAGGGTCAGTTGTCACTGCTGTCTGCAGGCAGCAGTCCCACGGTCCGTGGTAACGACGCGTCGTGGTGTCCACCCTTGCTCCGCCTCCCTCTTTGCCGCGCGCGTCGGCGTCGATCTCGTCGTCGCAGTCGATGACCTGTCCCGGCTGCGGCGCAGTCGTCGACGTCGAAGCCGGACACGCCACCACCGTCTGCGTCTACTGCGCCACACCGGGCGTCATCGCGCGACCGCGCGGCGGCGATGTGGTGCAGCCGCTGCTGCTGACGCCGTTCGTTGTCGGCAAAGAAGAAGCGACAAAGGCGGTGAAGCACTGGCAACGCACGCGCTCACTGTTCGCCCACGGCGGCGTGAAGCACGCGTCGATCGAAGTGATGCGCGGGGTCTATGTGCCGGCGTGGCTGTACTCGTGCGTCGCGCGGTCGGCGTACTCGGCGCGCATCGGCGAGCACTACACCGAGACGTACACGACGACAGTGAACGGCAAACGCGTCACGCGCACCCGCACCGTCACCGAGTGGCGCGACCTCTCGGGCGAGCACGCGCAGTACGTCAGCGACGTGATCGTGACGGCTTCGAAGGGCGTGCCGAACAACGAGCTCGAGCGCGTCGAGCCGTTCGATTTGCGCGGGCTGCGGCGGCACGATCCGCAGGCTGTCGTTGGTTGGTTGATGGAAGAGCCTTCGGTGTCTTCCACTGCTGGCAAAGAGATGGCGCGCGAAGAGACCATGGGTGTGATCAAGCGGTCGCTGTCGGCGTTCATGCCCGGCGACCACCACGCAGACTTGAACTTCAACACCCGCTTTGATCGCGAAAGTCTCGATCTGATGTTGGTGCCTCTTTGGGTGCTGGCGGTGCGCTACGATCCGAAGAAGCCAGCGCTGCGCGTGCTCGTCAACGGCACCACCAAGAAGGTTGGCGGCGACACCCCGTTGAGCGTGCCAAAGATCGCCGCCGCCATCTCCGTCGTCGTCGTCGCCATCGCCGTCGCCGTCTTCTTCGCCTGGCGCAATGGAGCGTTTCGATGAGCGGTCGCCTCAACTGCGCGCGCTGCGCCGCGACCCTCGAGAACGACGACCTGCGCTGCCCCGTGTGCGCGCAGCTCGTGCCCGACGACAACGGCGCCGTCGACGTCGCAGCCCTGAAGGTCTTTCGCTGCCAGGGCTGCGGCGCCGCCATGAGCTGGTCCGCCGAGAAGGTCGCGCTGGCCTGCGGCTTCTGCGAGGGCAGGGTCGAGCTCGAAGAGGTGCAAGATCCCTTCGAGCAGACCGAGGCGTGGCTGCCCTTCACCGTCAACGCGCAGCAGGCGCAGGCGGCGTTGGCGACGTGGCAAAAGTCGCTCGGTTTTTTTCGGCCCTCTGACCTCGCGACGAAGTCGAAGGTGCAGTCGCTGAAGCCGCTCTACTGGCCCGCGTGGCTCGTCGACGCCCGCGCCGAAGCGACGTGGACGGCCGACTCAAACGCCGGCTCGGGCCGCGCCGCCTGGGCGCCCCACAGCGGCGTGGCTCATGTGGACTTCGGCGGCTTGTTGGTCGGCGCCTCGCGCGGCCTGTCAGCGTCAGAGATGGAGAACCTCGCGCCCTCGTACGATCCGAAGACGCGGACGCCGACGCCATCGACGTTGGCGTCTGGTTCAGAGGGGCTCTTGGACGAGAGCTTCGATGTGCAGCGCAGCGTCGCCCGCGAGCGCGTCGCCGTCGCCTGCTCGCGCACCGCCGAAGCCACCATCAAAGGCGGACACATCCCGGGCTCGTCGTTTCGCAAGATCAAGGTCGCGCTGGTGCTCGAGTCGTTGTCGACGACGAGACTGTCGTTGCCAGCGTGGGTCATGGCCTACCACTACGGCTCAGAGGTCTTTCGCGTCGTCATCCACGGGCAAAACAAGGCCGTCGTCGTCGGCAAGGCGCCGTGGAGCTACATCAAGATCTTCATGACCATCGCCGGCGGCGTCGCCCTGCTCGCGCTGATCGTGGCCTTCATCGCGCTGGTGCGGCGCCACCGCTGACCGTCACGGCACGCGGCGCGAGAACACCACGACGGCCCCCGGCGACTGGGCTTCGCTGTCGCTCTCGGCGGTGACCTCGAGGTCGAAGGCGACCTGCGGCACCGTCGCTGCCATCGTGCCGCTGCGCGCCTCAGCGTCGTAATTCAGCGCGCCGACGCGCGACCACGCGCTCTGGTCGCTCTTGCGCTGCCAGACGATGAAGACCGTGAGCCCTTCTTTGATGCGGTCGGGCGGCGCGAGATTTTGCGCGGTGAACTCGATGGCCGTCAGCTGCTGGTCTTCTTTGATGTCGGCCGTGAGCTTGGCGTCGGCGCCCGTGGCGCTGGGCGATCCGACGAGCTCGTACTTGAGCGGGCCGCAGCCGGTGCAGGCGACCACGACAGAGACGGCGAAGGCGAGGGCGAGCGGATGCAACTTCATGCCGCGTGCTGGCGTCGCAACGCGGGCTCGTAAAGGGGCTGTCACCTTTCACGCCGCGCGATCGTGGTAACCGCAGGCATCGAATTCTGAACGTCGAGGTGCTTCATGACTGCAACTGCTCGTCACCACGTCGTCGTCATCGGTGGGGGCTTCGCGGGCATTGATCTCTGCCTGTCGCTGGCCTACGCCGACTGCGACATCACGCTGATCGATCGCCGCAACTTTCATCTCTTTCAGCCCCTGCTCTACCAGGTGGCCACCGGCGGACTGTCGCCCGGCGACATCGCCGCGCCGCTGCGCACCGTCGTCAAGAAGTCGAAGAACACGGTCACGCTGATGGCCGAAGTCACCGACATCGACGTCGAGAAGAAGCAGGTGCTGCTGAAAGGCCAAGACGCCGTCGCCTACGACACCCTCGTCGTCGCCACCGGCGTGCGCCACAGCTACTTCGGCAACGACCAGTGGGAGCAATTCGCGCCCGGTCTCAAGTCGCTCGAAGACGCCGTCGAAATTCGCGCGCGCGTGTTGAACGCCTTTGAGCAAGCCGAGAAGGCCACGAACCGCGAAGAGCGCGACGCCTGGCTGCGCTTCGTCGTCGTCGGCGGCGGCCCCACC
>JANNAY010000507.1:0-6481 GCA_031384945.1 Deltaproteobacteria bacterium | reverse complement strand
CAGGCAGCGGTCCCAGGGTCGAATGGCCCCGAAGAAGCCGATGAACTGGGGATTGCCGAACGCCTGCACGTTGCACGGTTGCGCCTGCGGCGCCCGCAGACAGACGTCGACGACGCCGCCGCCCTCGGCGAAGTGAACGCGGTCGACGTCGAGGATGTCGCCGGGGTTGGCGCCGAAGCGCGGGGGCAGCGGTGCATCGATGGTGTCTTCGTTGCCCACGCCGTCGCGGCAGGTCACGCGCAGCAGGGTCGTGCCGCCCATGTCGATCTCGTCGAGTGCGACGTCGAGGTTCGGCGCGGCGCCAAAAAGCGAGAGTTCAGGACGGTCGGGGCGCTCGATGTCGCAGTCGACGTAGCCGCTGCTGCTGAGGCGAAGGCCGCGCCCGCCGAGCTCGATGTTCTGCAGGTCGGCGCCCGTCTGCACGTCAAACACCAGGTCAAGACCACAGGTGAAGCGCACCAGCGTGTTCTCTGCGATGTGCAGCTGCAGGCTGCCGACGGGCGCGATGACGATGGGGTCGGGCAGGCTGTCTTCGTCGTCGACGCGGATGACGCAATCGACGCCGCCGACCGCGGCGAAGCCGGCGGCGACGTCCCAGGTGAAGTCGATGTCTCCGCCTTCGCGCGGCAGCTGCTGCGTCGACACGCCGCGCTCGAAGCGCCGCGTCTCTGAGATGTGCACGTCGTTGTCGCAGACGACGGTGGCGTCGTCGAAGGCGTCGATGCAGCCAAAGACGGCCGCTTCGTTGACGAAGGCGACGTCGCTGCCGACGCTGCAGCGCACGGCGTCGCTGGCGGCCCAACAGAATTGCGTCAGGTGCTCTGCCGTCGCAGTGAAGCGCAGCGTGTCGTCGAGAAAGGCCGCCTCGATCGTCGGCACGGGCGGCAGCGTGACGGCGACGGTGCGCGACTCTGCCGGCGCGCCGCCGTCGCAGGTCACGGTCGCGGTCAGCGCCGCGCCCGCGGGCGGCGCGACGTGTCGGTGCACCGTCGGCGCGTGCGCGCCGCCGTCGTCGATGGCGACGCCGTCGAACTCGAAGTGGCAGGCGGCAAAGGCCGAGGCCCAGCCGACCTCGACGTGCACGGCGTCGACGTGAACGACGTCGATGTCGATGTCGCCCTCGACGACGACCTCGCCTTCGCCTTCTCCTTCGTCTTCTTCGCCTTCTCCTTCGCCTTCTCCTTCGCCTTCTTCGCCTTCGCCTTCGCCTTCTCCTTCGCCTTCTCCTTCTCCTTCGCCTTCGCCCGCTCGCTCGCCCTCGCCAACGACGCTCTCGCGGCCACGGCATCCGACGACGATGAGCAGCAGCAAGACCAGCGTGTGTCTCATGGGCAGGTTCCGTTGTTGCCGGTGTCGCAGTCACAGACCTCGGGCTCGAAGCGTTCGACAAAGGCGTCGACGCTGCACTGCGAGAGCGCGGGGTTGTCGCGAAACGTCGCCTGCGAAGAATCACCGATGAGCACGCCGTTGGGGGCGACGCCGACGTTGTCGATAGCGGCGATGTCGCGCAGCTGCGCGTTGTTCTCGACCCTGAGCACGCGCACCGACTCGAGCCCCTGCAGCCCGTTCAGGCTCTCGAGCACCGCGTTGTCGGCGATGCGCAGCCGCAAGACCGTGCGCAGCCGCGCCAGGCGGCCGAGCTCTCTGAAGTTGGTGGCGACGATGGCGAGGTTGGCGACGCTGTCGCAGCCGCTGAGCTCGCTGAGGTCGTCGTCGCCGCTGACGACGACCTCGGCGCTGTCGCAGGCGCAGTTGCCGGCGAGGCGGTTGGTCAGTGTGAAGGGCTGACACGACGGCAGGCGCGGGTTCTGAAACACGAGCACGCGCGGCACGAAGCCCACGGGCCGTCCGTCGGTGTCGCTGCCGATCTCGACGAGCTGCGTCGCCAGCGCCGCCATGCTGCGCAGCGCGCGGTTGTCGGTGACGCTGAGCAGGCCGATCACGCGTTCGAGCACGGCGAAGCCGTCGAGGTCGCGCAGCTGATCATTGCGGCTCACCAGCAGGTCGTCGTCGATGACCGTCAGCGCGGCGAACGACAGCGAGATCAAGGCAGCGTTGTCGGTGACCTCGACGTCGCCGGTGTTGAGCAGTGCGTCGGCGGCAAAGCTGAGCGACACGCCCCAGTCGCACACCGGGTTGAGCTGCGGGCCAGGCTCGCCGTCATCGGGCGGCGGCTCTCCGCAAGGGAGGTCGCCGCACGGACACTGCGTCTCGCAGCGGAAGTCGTCGCCGACCGAGCACCGGCCGCCAAAGCCACACAGCGTGCACCGCGGTGGACCAAGACGGCGCAACGCCAGCCGCGCCGCCCGCTGCAGCGACGGCAGCGACTGCGGACCGGCCAGCGACGGCAGGTCTTCAAAGACGACGTCGCCGGCGACGACGATGAGGGCAACGAAGGCGTTGACGTCGACGAGGGCGGCGTCGTCGGCGACGCGCAGCTGACCGCCGATCTGCGTCACGCGCTGCAGCGGCGCCAGGCTGACGAGCGCGCCGTTGCCTTCGACGATGAGGTCGCCGTCGACGACCTCGACGGCGGCGAGGCCCGAGAGGTCGGCGACGCTGTCGAGGTCGGCGACGACAAGATCGCCGGCCACCTCGCGCAAGGCCGAGAACGCGGTCACGCGCTCGAGCAGCGGCTGCTGTGCGATCGTCAGGCCGTCGCTGGCGACGAGCGCGCCGAAGCCGTCGAGGCTGACGAGCCGTGCGTTGCCGCTGATGCGCACAACACCCGCGCTGCGCAGCGCACCAAAGCCCGACAGCCCGGCGAGCCGCGGGTTGCTGACGATGGCGAACCCGTCGTTGGCGCTGACGACGCCGTCGAGGGCCGAGACGTCGACGAGCACGTCGTTGCCAGCGATCTCCAACCGGCCGACCTCGCGCATGCCCTGCAATCCGTCGAGCGAGGCGAGCGCGCGGTTGTCATCGACGATCACGTCTCTGGCGTCGCCAGAGACGAAGCTGACATCGGCGAGCGCGGCCACGCTGGTCAACATCGGCAAGACGCGCAGGCTGAGCCCACCCTCGACGAAGACCAGCGGCGCAAGCCCGTCGAGGTCGGTCAGCAGCGGCAGCCGCTCGATCGTCAGGTCGTCGCCGATGAGCTGCAGCGACGGCAGGTCGACGTCGACGAGGCTGGCGTTGTCGACGATGATGACGGCGCCGCCGACATCGTCGAGGGCAGCGAGGTCACGCAGCGACGTCAACGCCTCATTGCCGACGATGCGCAGCGTGCCGCGCACGTGTCGCAACGACGCCAGCGGCGCCAACGACGTCAGCGATGGGTTGTGCGTGATCGAGAGCGCGCCCGTGACTTCGACGACGCCGCTGAGGCCGGCGAGGTCGGCGTCGTCGTCGATGACGAGGTCGCCGTCGACGACGCAGACGCCGGGGGCGACGCCGTCTTTGACGACGAGGTCGCCGGCGAAGACGCAGCCGACGTCGCCTTCGCCTTCTTCGCCCTCTTCGCCTTCACCTTCACCTTCACCTTCGCCTTCGCCCTCGCCGCTGGCGGGCGGCACGACATCGTCGACGACCGGACAAGCGACGCACAGCAGAGGGAGCGCGAGCAGAATTCTCACGGGCACTCCGCGGGGTCGTTGAGATCGTCGATGCACAGCGCGCCAAAGACGTCGACATGCAAGACGGCCACCTCGCGCCATCCGTCGGCGTCGACCGTGGTCGCGAAGCGCCGCGGTCCGCCGTGGTGCACGTCGACGGTGACGACGCCGCGGCCGTCGACCGCGACGAGGTACGCGCCGGCGCCCAACGTGGCGACGCGCAGATCGCTGGCGTCGTCGCGCGTGGTGATCACGGGGTTGCCCCCTTGCAGCGGCCCGGCGTCGTCGTCCCAGGCGAGGAAATTCGGCAGGGCGGCGATCGAACAAACGTCGCTGTGGCAGTCGGCGTCGCCCGCGCAGACGTCAGCGACGGGGCCGGCGAGGGCGACGTCGACGCAAAAGACGCCGTCGCGCGCTTGCACGACGTGCAGCGTGGCCGCGCCGACCGTCCGCACATGCAGCTCGCGCGCGCCGGCGACCTCGACGTCGACCTCGACGTCTCCTTCGCCTTCGCCTGCTGCTTCGCCTTCTCCTTCTCCTTCTCCTTCGCCTTCGCCCTCGCCTGCCCCTTCGCCCTCGCCTTCGCCTTCGCCGGGATCGGGACGCGGCGGCAGGCAGGCGCCGTTGACGCAGACGTCATCGCCACAATCGTCGTCGGCGACGCAGAACGCCGCCACGCGGTCGAGGTTGATGAGCAAGCCCGTGCACGAGTCGACGACGGCGACACTGTCGTCGTCGGTGACGGCGACGCCGGTGAGGCAGCTGGTGGCGCTGTCTGGAAAGCGCTCGCGGGCGCCAGCGCCGTAGATGGTCGAGACCGCCCCGGCGCCGTCGACGACGCCGTCGTCGTCGGCGAGCAGCACGCGCACCGACGTCGTCGAGGTGACGAAGACGTTGCCCCTGACGTCGCAGGCGAGGCCCTGCGGCCTGGCGACCGGCAACCCGCGGGCAGGCGCGCCATCGCCGGTGGCCGCCGCTTCGCCGTTGCCGAAGACGGTGGTGATGACGCCGTCTTCGTCGACGCGACGCACGCGCTGGTTCTCGCTGTCGGCGATCAAGATCGAGCCATCGAGACCAGCGACGATGGCGGCGGGCGAGAACAGCAGCGCCGCGTCGGCGGGGCCGCCGTCGCCGGCGAAGCCGAGAAAGCCGCTGGTGCCAGCGAACACGCTGACGACGCCGGCCTCGACGTCGACGGCGCGCACGACGTGGTTGCCGGCATCGGCGACGTAGAGCACCCGGGCGACGTCGTCGAAGAACAAGCCCGCAGGCTCGCGCAAGCGGGCGCCGTCGAGGTCGCCGTTGTCGTCGCCGGCGACGTCGCGGCGGCCGAGCAGCGTGCGAAACGTCCACGTGCTGGCATCGTCGGGGTCGACGACGACGACGGCGTCGACCACATGGCGATCGCGCTCGCTGATGAACAACGTCTGCGTGATCGCATCGAAGGCGATGCCGGCGATGTCACCGAGGTCCGAACGAAACAGCGCGCGATCGAGGCTGGCCTCGCCCACAGCGGCGCCGCCGACGACGCGCTCGACGCCGCGTTCGACGCTGTAGGCGACGACGGTGCCGCTGGCGCCGCCGGCGAAGAACGCGCGACCGCCGCCGACGACGAGGGCGGCAGGGTCGGGCAAGCGCTCGACGAACAAGCCGCCGCCGCCGCCGCCGCCGATCACGGTGTCGATGACGCCGAGGGCGTCGACCCGCCGCAAGCCGCGCGGCGAGGTCAAGAACAGCGCGCCGTCTGCGGCGAGGGCCAACGAGTCGGGCACGTCGATGGCCGCGCCGCGCGCCGGTCCGCCGTCGCCGTTGCGCGGGCTGTCGGTGCCGGCGACGGTGTCGATGACGCCGCCTTCGTCGAAGCAGCGGACCCGCGCATTGCCGCTGTCGCTGACGCAGACGCGGCCGTCGCTGACGGCGAGGGCGGCGCCGTTGAAGCAGAAGTTGAAGACGGCGTCGAGGGCGGCGCCGCCGTCACCGCCGAAGCCGACCGCGCCGGTGCCGGCGATGACGGTGACGGTGTCGTCGTCGTCGACGCGCATCACCCTGTTGTCTTTGGTGACATACAGCACGCCGCTGTCGTCGCTGGCGATGCCGTTGGCCGGCGCGCCAAACGCGCCGAGCACGTTGAAGAACTCGTCGACGATGTCGTTGCCACGAATGCGCACGACCCGCGTGCCGAGCCGCGCGTAGATGCGCTCGCCGCCGACCGCGAGCTCGAGCGGTCGAAAGTCGCCGAACTCGAAGCGCGCGACGAGCTGGGTGAGCGCGCCGTCGGGCTCGCGCCGCCAGACGCCGCCGTCTCGGGCGAAGACGACGCGACCGAGCGCATCGAGCACGATGTCATCGGGGCTCGACGTCGACGGCGCCGCGAGATCGACGATGACCGAGGCGTCGCGGCCATCGAGCGCGAAGAGCGCCGTGCCGCTGACCGCCAGCACGGTGCCGTCGCTGGCGACGTGAACGCGGCTCACGAACACCGCCGTCGGATCGACGCCGCTCGTGCCCGTCGACGGGCTCAACAGGTAGTGAAGGGTACCGTCGGTCTCGATGCGCGCGAGGCTGTTGCGCTGCGTGAAGACGACGCGTCCGGCGGCGTCGACGACGATGCCGGCGATGTCGCTGGCGCCGACCGCGGTGGCGATGGCGCCCTCGGCGCCGACGTCGAAGCCGCCGTTGCCGGCGACGACGTCGATGGTGCCGTCGCGCTGCAGCCGGCGCAGGTCGTGTGGGGTCGCGACATAGACCGTGCCGTCACGCGCGGCGGCGAGCAGGCCGGTCCCCGGCAGGCCCAGAAACGGTCCGTCAACGATGACAGGGTCGGACACCGTGACGACGCCGTCTCTCACCCCGCGCACGCGGCCGTCGGCGCCCAGCACGAAGAGCTCGCCAGCGGCGCCCGTCGCCACGCCGCGCGCCCCACC
>JANNAY010000506.1:0-4199 GCA_031384945.1 Deltaproteobacteria bacterium | reverse complement strand
CCTGCTGTGGATTTCCGCAGATCGCGTCTGCGATCTGCAGTTCGCAGGCGGCACAACGAAAAGCGGCTGGGAACGCTCGGCGCCAGCCGCCGTGTAGCCACCACGACAGCACAGACGACGCCGCGCTCGCGGTCTTCGCGGGTGAGGCCGGTCTTCTCGCCAGACGGCGGCTGGTAAAAGCGCTTGCGGAACCACAGGTAGATGGTCGGCGCCATGAAGATCGACGAGTAGGCGCCGACGACGCAGCCGACGGACAAGCAGGCGGCGAAGGCGCGCACGCTGCCGTGGGCGAAGATCCACAGGGCCACCGTCGTGAACAACACGGTGAGCGTGGTGTTGATCGTGCGGTTCAACGTGTCGCTCACGGCCTTGTTGACGACCCGGGTGACGACGTCGTGGCCGAGGCCTTCGGGGGGCTCGGGCGGCATGGTTTCGCGCACGCGGTCGTAGATGACGATGGTGTGCGAGATCGAATAGCCGACCGTGGTGAGCAGTGCTGCGACCGACGGCAGGTCGAACTCGAGGCGGCCGACGACGTAGACGGCGAGGGCGCCCAGCGGATCGTGCAAGAGGGCGATGACGGCGCCGGGGGCGAAGAAGATGTCGAAGCGGATGGCGACGTACACGAGGATCAAGACCAGCGAGAGCACGAGAGCGATGACGCCGTCGGTCTTGAGCTCTTGCGCGACGGTGGCGTCGACGAAGTCAACGCGGCGCACTTCAGACTTGCCGTAGGCCTCGGTGAGCTTCTTGCTGACCTTGTTCGAGATGCCCTGCAGCTGAACGATGTACTTGACCTTGCCTTGGTAGACGTCGTCGCGGACCACGGCGTCGCCGAGGCTTTCGCTGCCGTCTTTGCCGACGGTGCGGCGCAAGCGCAGCTCGGTCGACTCGATGGCCTTTTCGATCTGCGCCTGCTGCGCGTTGAGCGCCGCCAGCTGCGCGGGCACGTCGTTCGGGTTCTCGCCGTCGAAGGGGGCAACGAGGCGAAAGCGGTCGCCCTCTTGGGCGTTGAAGTCGAGCTGCACGGGCTTGCCGAGGCTCGCCTCGATCGCCTTCTTGGCGACGTCGACGGCTTCGGGCGTGAGGGCCGAGGCGCGCTCGACGCGCAGCAGCCACTCGTTGTCGGTGGCGGCGCCGTATTGCTGCACCTGGTGCTTCTTGAAGCCGAGGTCTTCGAGCGTCTTGCGCAGCTCTTCGGCCTTCACCGGCTTGTCGAACTTGACCTGCATCTCCATTCCGCCGGCGAAGTCGATGCCCCAGTTGATGCCGCCGGCGATGGAGCCGAGGACCATCAGCACGGCGAAGATGAAGCCGGCGCCGACGAAGACCGGACCCTTGCTGAGAAGGTCGCGCTCTTTGGTGTTGTCGAAGATGTGAAAGAATTTCATGGCTACTGTGCCTTGACTCTAGAGGAGGGGAAGGAGGGAACGCGCTTTCATGATCCTCAGATCATCAGCGATTCGCGATCCTTCATGGTGTAGATGTCGAAGAGGACGCGGGTCACAAAGACCGCGGTGAACAACGTCGACACGATGCCGATCAGCAGGGTGATGGCGAAGTTCTGCACCGGGCCCGAGCCGAACTGCCAGCAGACGGCGCCAGCGAGGAAGGTGCAGACGTTGGAATCGAAGATGGCGGAGAACGCCGAGTTGTAGCCGGCGTCGACGGCCGAGCGGGCGGTCTTGCCCAAGAGCAGCTCTTCGCGGATGCGCTCGTTGATGATGATGTTTGCGTCGACGGCCATACCAAGGGTCAACAACAAACCGGCGATGCCCGGCAAGCTCAACGACCCACCGAACAGCGAGAGCGCGGCCAGAACGAAGAACACGTTCAAGAAGGCAGCGATCATCGCGAACACACCACCGAGGCGGTAGACGAAGAGCATGAACAGCGTCACGAGAATCGAGCCGATGAGCACGGCCATCTTCGACTGCTGAAGCGCGTCTTTGCCGAGGCTCGGCCCGACGCTGCGCTCTTCGCGAAACGTGATCGGCGCCGGCAGCGCGCCGGACTTCAAGACGATCGAGAGCTGGTTGGCGTCTTTGAGCATCTCTTCGCGGGTGCGGCTGCCGCCCATCGAGATCGACGCGTTGCCGCCCGTGATGGGCTCGTTGATGACGGGGGCGCTGTCGACGATGTCTTCGAGCACGATGGCCATGCGCTTGCCGACGTTCTTCGTCGTCAAATCACCGAAGAGCTGCTTGCCAGTCGGCGAGAACTCGATCGACACGGCCGGCTGCGGCTGCTCGGGTGAGCCCATCGAGACCTGCGCGTTGACGAGGTCGTCGCCAGTGAGGTTGATGTCGGCCTTGAGCGTGTATGTGCGCCACTTCTTTTCTTCACCCCGCCGCGAGCCCTCGCCGTACTTGACGACGAGCCCGGTGGGGACTTTGCCAGAGAGAAAGGCACGCAGCGCCGTCAGGCTCTCTTGGCCTTCGGGGAACTCGAGGTAGATGTCTTGCGCATAGCCGCCGTCTTTGCGCTGAAAGCCGCTCTGTTGGAGCTTGGCCCACTCGGGCAGGCCCTCGAGCTTCGCCAGGAAGTCGGACTCGTCGTCACACATCTGAAACTCGAGCTGCGCCGTGCGGCCGATGAGGGCCTTTGCTTCGTCGGGGTTGGCAAAACCAGGCAGCTGCACCTGCACCTGCGAGTCGCCGCGCTTGGTGATCGAGGGCTCGGTGACGTGCAGTTTGTCGATGCGGTTGGTGACGGTCTTGATCGTCTGGTCGACGGCGTCGGTGCGCACGCGGGCCACCCAATCGGGGTGCACGCGCCACGTCATCGTCAGGCCGTCGGTCTTGACGACGGCGAGGTCGGCGTAGTTTTCGGCGAGGTCTTTTTCGTAGGTGTCGAGGTCTTTTTGCGACGTGAAGGTCGCCCGAACGTGGTCGCCCTTGCCCTCGTCGGCGAGGTGGTCGACGGCCGTGAAGGCGATCTTCTTGTCTTCGAAGTCGCCGCGCATGCGGTTCGAGATGCGACGGGCGCGGTCAGAGACCGCTTTGTCGAGGTCGACGCCGAGCACCATGTGCACGCCGCCTTGCAAGTCGAGGCCGGGCACGATGTGGCTCTCGGGCGCCCACGACGGCAGGTGGCCCTTGAAGCTGGCCGTGTTCTTCTGCACCTCGGCGAGGTCGGCGTCGTTGAGGTTGAAATAGACGATCGACGGCGTCAGCACATAGCCGCCAAGGGCGACCAGACCGAGCACGAGGACAAGACGAATCATCACGGAGCTTTGCATGGAGTTCTCAGCGGCTCTTTCTACGACTGCGATGACGGCGACATCGTCGACAGCGACGACGACGACGGCGACTACGACGCCTTCTTTTCGACCTTCTCGAGCGACTCTTCTTCTTTCTTCGCGGGCACCTTCTCGGCGTTGGTGCCAGCGTTGAGGAAGCGGTCGGCGGGGCCGGTCACAGCGACTTTCAAGACACGAATTTTGACCTTGTCGGCGATCTCGAGGGTGAGCGTGCGCTCGTCGACCGATTGAATCTTGCCGATGATGCCCGAGGTCAACACGACCTCGTCACCGCGCTTGAGCGACGTCAAGAAGGTGGCGTGGTCGCCGGCCTTTTTGCGCTCAGGGCGAATCATCAAGAAGTACATGACGACGACCATCACGACGAGCGGAGCCGCCGTGAGGAGAAAACTGCCGCCGTCGGCCTGCGCGACGAGCGCTGAGACGTGCTCACCCATGTCGCGGCGGTTAGCGGGGTTCGCCCCCCCCCGCAAGGTGATCGTGCGGCCTCAGCGTGCGGCTTGTTGAAAGCGCAGCAGCACCGAGTGGAGCTGCACCGGCTCGAAGCACTGAAAGACGATGTTGCCGAGTCGCAGCAGGTCGCCGTGGCTGACGCTGGCGTCGACGCCGGCGCCGATGGCGTCGCCGTTCAACATGGTGCCGTTCGACGATCCGGCGTCTTGCACGACGAGGCCGTAGACGCCGTAGCGGGCGCGGGCGTGCAGCTTCGACACGCTCGTGTGCGGGATGCAGACGTCGTTGTTGGTGGCGCGGCCGACGAAGATCGTGTCGGGAAAGACGTTGGCGGGGCGCTTCTTCACGGCCCAGGCAGCCCAGGTGACGTCGAGCATGGCCTCGACTTCGCCGGTGGCGGCGCGGATGGCGGTGGCGGTGGTGACGCCTTCGGTGCGGTAGGCCCACGACTCTTGCACCACGGGCAGCTGGCCGATGAGCACCG
>JANNAY010000449.1:0-1522 GCA_031384945.1 Deltaproteobacteria bacterium | reverse complement strand
CATGAAGCCCACGGCGATCTTGTGGCCGTGCGTGTAGCCCGCGAGCGTGTGTGCCGAGAGCCGGGGCAAGTAGACGATGTGGTCGACCTCGGTGACGATGCGCGCGATGTACGGCGGCAGCCGCCACGACGTCGAATTCGGATGCAGCGTCGCCTTGACGTAGCCGTCGTCGAAGCCGCGGTCGTCGAAGAAAGAGGCGTCGGCGCCGGCGTCGACGATGGCCTTGTAGAGCCCGTTGATCTCCATCACCGCGCGGGTCGAGTGGTATCGGGTCTCGCGCGTGCGCCGCACCGACATCGTGCCCGCCTGATCGCCGACGACGACGCGGCCGGCGCCGCGCGCTTTCAGCGCGTGCACCATCGCCGTCACCAACGTCGGCGACGTCGTCGCCGGATGCGCATTCGCCGAATTCGACGCCACCTTCAGCAGCACGCTGTCGCCAGGCTTGAGCCACGAGAAGTCGAGCTTCTCGAGCGTCGTGTGCACCGCGTCTTCGGGCCGCTTCAACGACGCCTTTGGAAACATGCCGAGCACCACGCGGTCGCGCGTGGCGTGCGGGCTGTCGACGACGGGCACGCTGGCGCACGACACGCCCAGCGGCGCCGCCAACAACGAACCGCCGACGAGGCTGGCGCGCTGCAAGAAATCACGGCGCGTCGTCGTCATGGTCGTCTCCGAAGTCAGCGGCGAAGTCAGCGGCGAAGTCAGCGGCGGCGGCTATTTGCGGCGCTGCGGGCGGTCGTCGGTGAACAAGTCGAGGTCGTCTTCGTCGTCGGCACCGAGGTCGACGCGGGCAGCGCCCCCTGTGCGGGCCTTTTCGGCGAGCTGCTCGCGCTCGTCGACGGCGAGGACGCGGGTGGCGGCGCGTCCGCGGGCCTCGACGCGCCCTTGCGGCACCGGCGCAGCGTCGCGAACGGCGGGGCGCAACGTCGAGGTCGGCGACAGCTCGGGCGTCGCCAAAGAGGGACGCCGCGTCATGCCCGCGCGCACAGCGCCACCGCCGGAGCCGTCGCGCGGCCGGCCCACGCGAGCAGGCAAGGCTCGGGTGGCGTCGAGTCCATCGGGGTCGTCGTCTTCTTCGACGCCCGCTTCTGGCAATGAATCGGGGAGGGAACGGTCGTCGTCGTCGTCTTCTTCGACGGCGGCGCTGGGCAGGTCTTCGCTGGCGTCGTCGGCGCCGGTCTCGGCCATCGCCGGACGCTTGCCAGTCGCCACGCGGGGATCCCGCTCTGCGGCGGACGCATCACCCGTCGTCAGGGCGCCGACATGGGTGACGCCGGTGGAGCGTGAGCGGCCCTGGCGCGCTTGCTCTTTGACGTTGACGGCGAGGGCGACGGCGTCGAAGGCGGACTCTTCGGCGCACAAGGCGCCGCCCACCTCGGTGACGACGCGGGCGAAGCCCTGGCGCACGTCGTCAGCGTCTTCGACGAGCAAGTCGGGCGAGTTGTCGACCGCCTTCATCAAGTTCGGGCGCTCGAACGCGAGCTCTTCACGACGCCCGGCGCTCACCTGCACGCGCACC
>JANNAY010000447.1:0-4559 GCA_031384945.1 Deltaproteobacteria bacterium | reverse complement strand
CCGAGAGCTGTCGCCGACGGGCGGTCCGGGGACGCTCCTCGCCGTCGGGCTCTCCTGCGAGCGAAGGCACCCCGCTGGTTGCGAGAACTGCCGTCGATGACCGATCGTGGATTCTTCGATGGCGTCCCTGCCCAGAATGATCGGCCACTTTGACGTGCTCTCTGAGCTCGGCCGCGGCGGCATGGGCATCGTTTACAAAGTGAGAGACCAGAAGAGCGGCGCGCACGCGGCGCTGAAGATGATTCCGCCTGAGGCACTGTCGCGGCCCGACAGCGCGCTGCGGTTCAAGCGCGAGTTTCGCGCCATGCAGCGCGTCGAGCACCCCAACGTCATCCGCGTGTTCGAAGCCGGAACACACGAGGGCTGCCCGTTCTTCACGATGGAGCTCGTCGATGGAAAAGAGATCCGCAAGTACATCGACGGCGACGAACCCATCGTCCCCGCCGGCAAAGACGGACCACCCAACGGCGTGTTCACCGAGGCGCAGCGGGCGAGGCTCAACGAGCCGAACCGGGTGAAGCGGGTCGCTGACCTCGTCGTGCAGGTCGCGTTCGCGCTCGCCGAGATCCACAGCCACCGCATCGTGCACCGTGACCTGAAGCCCGACAACATTTTGGTCAGCCGTACCGGCGTCGCCAAGTTGATGGACTTTGGCATCGCCAAGCAGCTATCAGCCAACAGCGAGCACAGCTCAGGCGGCATGGTCGTCGGCACCTTCAAATACCTGAGTCCTGAGCAAGCGCTCGGCGGCGACATCGACGGCCGCGCCGACCTCTACTGCCTCGGCATCATCATGTATGAGCTGCTGAGCGGGCGGCATCCGTTCTACAGCGAAAACTCGGTCGGCTACGCGTACCACCATGCGCGAAAACCGCCGCCCGAGATGGAGAAATTCAATCCAGAGGTCAACCTCAAGCTCAAGGCGGTCTGCGAGAAGCTGATCAAGAAAGAGGCGCGCGATCGCTATCCGACCGCCGAAGACTTCATCGCCGCCGTGCGCGAGGCGATGGACGACGGCAGCAGCAACGCCTCGCTCGACGTCTCGGGCCCCGTACCCGCGGCGGGCGCCGTTCAAGACACGGCGACGCGGATGAGAACGGCCGGCCCCGCGCCGGTGAAGAACCTGCCGTACGAGCTGGCGAAGGATCAGCTGTTTCAGCCGGCCCACGTCGGTCGGGCCAGCGACACGCGTGTCGCCACCATGGCCATCGAACGGTTGCTCGCTGGCAAAGGCGCCGTCGTCGTCGTCAACGGTCCTCCTGCCATCGGCAAGACGCGGCTGGTGAAAGAGGTCGAGGTCCCGCTCAAGCAGAAGAACATCGACTTCGTCTGGGGCCGCTGCACCGAGCAGGGCGGGCCGTACCAGCCCTACGTCGAGATCCTCGACACGCTGATCAGCGAGATCCAGCCGCGGCCCAACGACGAGGTGCGGCGGCTGCTCGGCGACGAGGCCAAGGTGCTCGCGCGCTACGTGCCCGCGCTCGAGCGACTCGAGCCCGCGGTGCGTCCTCGACCGGCGGCGCCGCTCGAGCCACAGGGTGAGCGGCTGCGGTTCTTGTCGGCGGTGACGTCGTTTCTCGGACGCATGAGCGCGCTGTCACCGCGGGTGCTGGTCGTCGACAACCTGCACCTCGCCGACGAGCTGTCGCTGTCGCTGACGCGGCACCTGACCGAGACGTTGGCCCGACCCGACGGCGAGCAGAGCGTGCAGCGCGGCGCCCCCATCGGACTCGCGCTGACGATCGACCCCGGACACGAACGCGCAAAAGACGCGTCGCCGCTGTTGGCGAAGCTGTCGTCGGCGCCGCCCGGTGCGTCGTCGACGTTGACGTTGACGGCGCTGTCTCCAGTCGATGTGCGCGAGCTGCTCGCCTCGATGATCGGCGGCGGCGAAGTCGCCCAGGCGCTCGCTGACTATCTGCACCAAGAGACCGGCGGCATCCCCGGCGTCGTCGAAGACCGCGTGCGCGCCTGGGCCGAGTCCGGCGAGCTGCGCCGCAAAGGGCGCCAATGGGTCTTCGTCAAAAAGGCGACGCCGGGACAAGCGCCCGCCAAGGCCGTCGAGGTCAGAGCGGCCACCCGTTGGGACATCCCCGTCCCCGACTTTCAAGAGAACACGAACCAGAAGCGCGTCGCCCGCCTCAGCGTCGTCGCCAAAGACGTCGCCGAGCGCCTCGCCGTCATCGGCGACCGCTTCGGCGGCGCCCTCGCCGAACGCGTCGCACTCAGACCCGAAGACGAATTTCTCGACGCCCTCGACGAGCTCATCAAGCGGTCGATCCTCGCCGAAGAAGAAGACGACGGCGCCTACCGCTTCGCCGACGCCGACGACCGCCGCGCCCTGCTCGCCGGAATAAACAAACAAAAACGACAGCAGCTGCACCTGCTGTGCGCCCGCGCCGTCGAAGACGAGGCCCGCCGTCGACGTCGCGTGGTGAACCCCGAAGAGCTCGCCAACCACTACCTCGAAGCCAAAGAGCCGGTCCTGGCGATCGATCAGCTGATGGCGGCGGCGCGGCAGGCGTTGTCGGCGTCGGCGACGCAGACGGCGGCGCAGCGAGTGCGCGAAGCCCAAGAGCTGCTGGCCTCTGAGCAAGGCGGCGCAAAAGAAGCCGAGAAAAAGGGCTCGTTCGATCCGCGGTTGGTCAAGGCCGACGTCGAGCTGGTGCTCTTGCGCCTCGACGTGCTCGCTGCGGTCAACGAGCACAAAGAGTGCGTGACGCTGGCCAAGCGCCGCCTGCCGCGCATGCAGGGCAGCGTCGACGGCAAGCTCGTCGCCGAGGTGCTCTTGCGGCTGGCGGCCAGCGAGCGCGTGCTTGGCGACCTCGACGCCGCCCTCGAGCACACTGGACAAGTGCTCTCGCGCACCGAGCGCGGCGGCTCGCACGGGCTGCGCTGTCGCGCCAAGAGCCTCTGCGGACAAATCTACGAGCAGCGCGGTCAATTCGACCTCGCTGAGCGCTACTTCCACGACGCCCTCGAGCTGGCCCGCACCATCGGCGACGAGCTCGAAGAAGAGCGCGCCCGTTGGGCCATCGCTGCCCGACACTTGACCGCCGGCGCCCTCGACGACGCCAGCCGCGACTTCGAACAGCTGCTGACGCAGGCGAACACGCGCGGCGAAAAATTGCGCGTCACGCAGTACGTCAACGCCCTCGGCATCGTCGCCCACGAACGCGGCAACTACGACGACGCCGAGGTCGCCTACCGGCGCATGATCGAGCTCGCCAAGCCCGCTGGCGACCGTCGGTCGTTGGCCAACGCGCTCAACAACATCGCCGTCGTCCGCCGCGATCAGGGGCGCTTCGACGACGCGCTGCAGCTGTGCGCCAAGGGCGCGCGCATCCTCGCCGACCTCGACCAGGTCGAGAACCTGGCCTATGTGCGCATCGTCGAGAGCCAAATCCTCCTCGACAGAGCCGCCAGCAGAGACGCCAAAGACGCCAAAGCTGACAACGCCGACGCCCTCAAAAAAGCCGACGAAGCCCTCGACCTCGGACTCAAGGCCAACAGCGCCCTCAAGGTCGCCGAGGCTGCGCTGTGCCGTGGGCTCGCGCTCTGCCGCAAGGGCGACACCGCCGGACGCGAAGACATCACCCGGGGCACGCAGGCCGGCCGCTCGCTCAACGCCAACCGCATCGCCCTCTTCGGCGCCCTCTGCGACGTCGAGGCCGCCGTCCTCGCCGGCGACAAAGACGGCGCCCGCCGCGCCCTCGACGAAGGACTCGGCCGCGCCCGCCGCACCGGCTTCGTCCGCTTCGAGAAGAAGCTCGAGGCCACCGCCGCGCGCCTCGGCCTCCGCTAGCGCGACCTTGTGCCCCGTCAGTGCCCCGTCGTCAGTAGACGCGCACGTCCTCGACCGGGATGTGGGCTGACGGCAAGCGCCCCGCCAACGTCAGCGCATAGAGCCACGGCATGATCGGCGGCGGCGCGTCTTTGCCGTCGTCGAGCACGGCGCGGACTGCGGCGACGTAGGTGTCGACGATGACGCCGGCGAAAAAGGCGCCGGCGTTGGCGTTGGCGAACGCGGGCTGGCCCGTGTAGCCAGGAAACGGCCGCAGCCCGGTCCATGCGCGTCCGAGGCCAGCGAGGTCGAATTCGGCGGCGAGCACGTCTTTGCCGAAGCCGCGCGCGATGGCCGCGAGCTTGACGAAGATGCGATCGGGCGCCAGCGGCGGACACGGCGGCAGCGCCTGCATCGCCGTCAGAGACACTGTCTGCGGCGCGTAGTGCAGCGTCAGCGACGACTCGAAGAAGCCGGCGTGAAAGTCAGACGGAATCCCCTCGATCAGCGCGTCTTTGACGTCGTCGGGCACGCTGGCGACGGCGCCGCGCATGGCCGCTTTGTCGAGGTGAAAGAGCGCGTCGAACACCAGCGTGAGCGGCTGGATCGCGCGTCCGCCTCGGTGGCGAAACCGCGCGGTGCCCTTGTGCAGCGCCCACGCGTGCAGCGGCGCGCCGTGAAACGTCATGACGACGATCTTCTTGCAGCCGAGCTCGTGCAGCCGCATGCAGGCGTCGTCGACGGCGGCGGCGACGACGGCGGCGCTGACGTGGCG
>JANNAY010000428.1:0-12249 GCA_031384945.1 Deltaproteobacteria bacterium | reverse complement strand
CCTGAGCCAGAAGATCACGGTCGACGCGGAGGGCGAGATCCTCGACCTCAAGAGCACCGTCAACACGATGGTCGACCAGCTGTCGGCGTTCGCCGCGGAGGTCACGCGCGTGGCCCGGGAGGTCGGTACCGAGGGCAAGCTCGGCGGGCAGGCCGAGGTCGCCGGGGTCTCCGGGACCTGGCGCCACCTGACCGAGAACGTCAACCAGCTGGCCGGCAACCTGACCACCCAGGTGCGCGCCATCGCCGAGGTGTCGACCGCTGTGACGAAGGGCGACCTCACGCGCTCGGTCACGGTGCTCGCGCAAGGCGAGGTCGCCGCCCTCAAAGACAACATAAACCAGATGATCTCGAACCTGCGCGGCACGACGCTGAAGAACACCGAGCAGGACTGGCTGAAGACCAACCTCGCCAAGTTCTCGGGCATCATCCAGGGCCAGAGAAACATCGTCTCGGTGGCCCAGCTGATCATGAGCGAGCTGACGCCCCTCGTCGACGCCCAGCACGGCGGCTTCTACATGATGGAGACGACGGACAAGGGCGAGCAGCTGCTCAACCTCGTGGCCTCGTATGGCTTCACCTCGAGAAAGAGCCTGTCGAACAGCTACAAGATGAAAGAGAGCCTCATCGGCCAATGCGCGTACGAGAAGAAGCGCATCTTGATGAACGACCTGCCCGAGACCTTCATGGTCATCGCCAGCGGCCTCGGTGAAGCGGCCCCCCGCACCGTCGTCGTCATGCCGGTGCTCTTCGAAGGCGACGTCAAAGCGGTGATCGAGCTGGCGTCGTTCACGACGTTCTCGGCCAACCACCTGAGCTTTCTCGATCAGCTGATGGACTCGATCGGCGTCATCTTGAACATGATCTCGTCGTCGATGCGCACCGAAGAGCTGCTCGCCGAGCTCAAGCGCTCGAACGCCGAGCTCGAGGCCCAGGCCAGCGAGCTGAACGACAAGGCCCAGCTGCTCGAGGTGAAGAACAACGAGGTCGAGCTCGCCAGCCGCAGCCTCGAAGAAAAGGCCGAGCAGCTGCAGCTGATCTCGAAGTACAAGTCAGAGTTCTTGGCCAACATGTCTCATGAGCTGAGAACTCCGTTGAATTCGCTGCTCATCTTGTCGAAGATGTTGTCAGAGAACAAAGATGGCAACCTCACCAGCGAGCAAGTGCGCTTTGCCTCGACGGTCTACTCGTCGGGCAACGACCTGCTGGGCTTGATCAACGAGATCCTCGACCTGTCGAAGGTCGAAGCCGGCAAGATGCCGATCTACCCGCAAGACACCAAGCTCACCGAGGTGCGCGACTACATCGATCAAACCTTCAGACACGTCGCCGAGCAGAAGGGCCTGGGCTTCGAAGCCGCGCTCGACCCGGGCGTGCCCGGCATCATCTCGACCGACGCCAATCGCTTGCAGCAGGTGCTGAAGAACCTGCTGTCGAACGCGTTCAAGTTCACCGCCGAGGGCAGCGTCAAGCTGCGCATCGGCGTTGCCACCGACAACGCCGGCAACCCCAACACCGACATGCTCGCCCTCTCGGTGACCGACACGGGCATCGGCATCCCGATGGAGAAGCAGAAGCTGATCTTCGAGGCCTTTCAGCAGGCCGACGGCACGACGTCACGCAAGTACGGCGGCACCGGCCTCGGTCTCACCATCAGCCGCGAGATCGCGCGGCTGTTGGGCGGTGCCATCACGGTGAGAAGCGAGCCCGGCAAAGGCTCGACCTTCACCCTCGTGCTGCCACGCGCTTACAGCGGACCCGAAGCCGTCGTCGTCGAGTCGCAGGCGCTGCCCGCGCGCACCGAGGCGGCGCCGTCGCCGCTGCCGGCTGACGCCGACTTCACCAACCTCAAGGTGCTGCTGGTCGACGACGACATCCGCAACATCTTTGCCTTGAACAGCCTGCTCGCCGCCCGCGGCGTCGCGGTGCTGCACGCCGAGAACGGCCGGCAGGGCATCGAGAAGCTGCAGACCAACCCCGACATCGACATGGTCTTGATGGATACGATGATGCCCGAGATGGATGGGCTCACCGCAATCCAGTCGATCCGCAAAGATCCGCGTTTCAAGAACCTTGTGATTGTCTCGCTCACGGCCAAGGCCATGAAGGGCGATCGCGAAAAGGCGATCGAGTCTGGCGCCACCGACTACGTGACCAAGCCCGTCGATCCCGACAACCTGCTCGCCGTGATGTGGGGCTGGATGCAGCGCCGCGTGGCCAAGAAGGCGTGACCATGAAGACCAAAGAGACCCGCTCGCCCCTCGTCACCGCGGTCGAAGACCTCGAGCACACCCTGCGTGAGCTCGATCGTCACGCCACCGAGGCACAGCGACACCCGCTCGATTCCGAGAAGCACATGCAGCAGGTGGCCTCGGCGCTGCGCCAGCTCGGCGAGCTCGAGGGCGCGCTGCAAGACCGCATGGCGCAGCTGACGTCGGCGCTGGGGGCGCTGGGCGAGATGCAGCAGCGCGTCGTCGGCGCCGCCGCCGCCCGCGCCAACGAGCTGCAAGAGCGACACAACGTTTACCTCGGGCTGATGGAGCGCAGCGCCGGCCTCGGCACACAGGCCGGCGAGCTGCAGGCGCACCTGGCCTCGCTCGCCGGCGGGTCCGGCGACGTTGATGTCGGCGGCGTCGTCGACCGCGTCGCCGCCCTCGTCATCGAAGCCGAAGCCCTCGAAGCCAAAGCCGAAGAAGACGGCTTCGTCGACGTCGTCAAGCACACCCGCTCGCTGCGCCAGCAGCTGTCGGCCGCCCACGCCGGGCTCTTGCGCCGCATCGACAAGGTGCAGCCGAAGACGACTTCGACGACGACGCTTGGCTGAGATGCGGCTGACATGAGCGAAGGACTCTCGCCGCGGCTGACCGCGTTCTTGCGCGCTCAGGTGGGCTCGCTCGAGCTGCTCGAGGTCTTGCTGTTTTTGCACCGCTACCCCGAGGCCGCCTTCGACGCCGGCGCCATCGCTGCTGAGCTGCGCTTGCAGCCGCGCTCGGTCGCCACCCGCTGCGCCGCACTGCGCGACGCCGGCCTCGTCATCGTCGACGGCGCTGGCAAGAGCCGCTTCAACGACGCCTTTGCCGACGCCTCTGTCGTCAGCGAGCTCGCCACCGCCTGGGCCAGCCACCGCGCCCGCGTGATCGAGACGGTGTTCTCGAAGCCCGCCGACAACATCCGCATCTTCGCCGACGCCTTCGTCTTCGGCGCCAACAAGAGAGGCAAGAAAGATGGCTGAGCCCGTCTACGTCTTGTGCGCGCTCACGAGCGCCGTGTGTGCTGGTTTGCTGGTGCGCAGTTGGTGGGCGTCGCGGTCGCGCCTCTTGCTGTACAGCGCGTTGTGCTTCATCGGCTTGATGTTCAACAACATCTTGCTGGTGCTCGACAAGGTCGTCACCGGCCCGGAGGTCGACCTTTCACTGTGGACCAAAGTGCCTGCCGTGCTGGGTATGGCCATCTTTTTGTTCGGCTCGATTTACGAGGGCGAAGCCGAATGAACGACTTTCTCTCGGGCGCGCTCGTCACGCTGTCGCTGGCGGTGGCGCTCTTTCAGCTGCGCTATTGGAGGCGCAGCAAAGACCGCCTCTTCGCCTTCTTCGCCGCCGCTTTCGCATTGATGGCTCTGAACCGCGTCGCGCTCTTCGTGCTCGACGACACCAGCGAGGGCCGCACGTACTTCTACTTGCTGCGCCTGCTGGCCTTTGTGCTGATCATCGTCGCCATCGTCGACAAGAACCGGCGCGCGCGCCGCTGAGGCTCTCACCCCTTCAGCTGACGTCCGATGTCAACCAGCAAGCGCGACAGGGCGTCGATGTCGGGCGGCTTCACGAGGTGGTGGTCGAAGCCCGCGTCTTTCGAGCGCTGGCGATCGCGCTCGCCGCCGTAGCCCGTCAGCGCGACGAGCACCGGCTTGTTCGGCGACGTCTGCAGCGACGACGCGATCTGGTAGCCGTCTTTGCCAGGCAGTCCGATGTCGAGCAGCGCGACGTCGAAGCGCTCTTCGGTCGCCAGCTGCAGCGCCGCGTCGCCGTCGTGGGCGACGACGACCTCGTGCCCCCAGACCTGCAACAGCTCGTTGAGGATTTCAGCGTGGTCGTGGTTGTCATCGACCAGCAACACACGCAGCGCCGTCGTCGTCGCCTTGGTCGCCGTCTGCGTGGTCGCCATCTGCGTCGTTGGCTCGACCGGCGCCGCCACCGCCGGCAGCCGCACCGTCATCGTCGTGCCGCGTCCGCGGCCTTCGCTGTGGGCGACGACGTGGCCGCCGTGCAGCTCGACCAGCGCCTTGACGACCGTGAGGCCGATGCCCAGCCCGCCACGGGCGCGCTCGAGGCCCCGCTCTTCTTGGTGAAAGAGCGCGAAGACGCGGTCGATGTCTGCGCCTTCGATGCCTGTGCCGTTGTCGGTGACGACGACCTCGACGTGCTCGCCGTCGACGCGGGCGGCGACGCCGATGCGGGCGCCGTCGTTGGAGTACTTCGCCGCGTTGGTCAGCAGGTTCACGAACACCTGCTCGAGACGGACGCGGTCGCCGTCAACGAACAGCGGATCGGCGCCGAGGTCGACGTCGGTGGTCTGCTTCTTCTGCGTCGTCAGCGCCCGCACCGCTGTCACCGACGACTGCAACGCCACGCGCACGTCGAGCGGCTCGCGCTGCAGCTGCAACAGCCCACGCGTGACCCGCGAGACGTCGAGCAGGTCGTCGACGATGCGCGCCAGGTTGGTGGTCTGGCGGTCGATGACCTTGATGTACGACTTCGCCTCGGCCGACATCGGCTCGTCGGCGAGCAAGTGCACCGCCGAGCGCACCGGCGACAGCGGGTTGCGCAGCTCGTGGGCCAACATCGCGAGAAACGCTTCGACCGAGCGCTGCTCGCGCGCGGCTGCCGCCTTGGTCGCCGCGCTGCGGGCCAACAACGACGACACGCGGGCCACGAGCTCGGTCGCGCGAAACGGCTTGCTCAGCTGATCGTCGGCCCCCGCCAACAACGCCGACGCCTTCGACGTCGCCTCTGACTGCGCCGACAACAACAGCACCGGCACACCGTCGAAGCGGCGGTCGCCGCGGATGGCCGCGAGCAGCCCCGTGCCACCGAGCCGCGGCATCATCACATCAGAGACCAGGAGGTCGATGGGCCGCTGCTGCAAGATGGCGAGGGCAGCTTCGCCGTCTTCGGCGTCGACGACGTCGTGGGCGTCGCGCAAGATGCGGTGCACGTAGGCGCGCAGGTCGGCGTTGTCGTCGACGACCAACACGCGCGGCAGTCCCGCTGACGACGGTGTCGCGGTCGACGGCTGCGGCGTCGGTGTCGACCACGCCGACACCTCAGACATCAACGACGACATCGACGACCGCGGCGACGACGTCGACGACGACGACGACGACGACGACGACGACGACGACGACGACGGCGTTGGCGCAGCGACGACGCCTGCGCGGTCGACGGGGACGCGGACGACGAAGCGGCTGCCGCGGCCGACGACGGAGTCGATCTCGATGCTGCCGCCGTGCACGGCGACCAATTCTCTGACGAGCGCGAGGCCGATGCCGCTGCCTTCGATCGAACGTCCGCGTTGGTTCGGCACGCGGTGAAAACGCTCAAACAGCCGCGGCAGCTCTTCAGCCGGGATGCCGACGCCGCTGTCTTCGACGACGAGCACGACCTGCTCGTTGTGGTCGTTGCCGTCTGCGCGCACGCTGACGCTGATGTGTCCGACGAGCGTGTACTTGTACGCGTTCGACACCAGGTTGAGGACGATCTTCTCCCACGCCGCCGCGTCGACGAGCGGCAGGCGCGCGAGCGGCGAACAATCGACGTCGAGCCGCAGCCCGGCTTTCTCAGCGAGCGAACGAAAGCCAGCGACGAGATCAAGGGTCAAGCCGGCGACGTCGACGCGGGCGAGCGCGACGTCGCTCTGGCGCGCTTCGAGCCGGCTCACTTCGAGCAGCGTGTTGACGAGGCGCAGCAGGCGTTCGCCGTTGCGCTCGACGAGGGCGAGGTCGTCGCCGGCGAGGGCGTTGCCGGCGACGACGGCGTCTTTGACCGGCCCCAACAGCAGCGTCAGCGGCGTGCGCAGCTCGTGGCTGACGTTGTGAAAGAACTGCGTCTTGGCGCGATCGAGGGCGGCGAGCTCGTCGCTGCGGCGGCGCTCGTGGGCGCGGGCGCCGGCATCGGCGACGCCGCGGGCGATGAGGCCGGCGGCGGCGTTGACGAATTGCACGTATTCGCCGTCGACGCGCCGCCGCGGGCTCGCGCCGACGACGAGCACGCTGTCGGCGCCGGTGTCGGCGGTGATGACTTCGACGACGGGCTCGGGCCACAGCGGCCGCAGCGATGGCAGCACGGCGCGTCCGCTCTTCAAGGCGGCAAGGTCGACGGCGCTGACGTCGACGTTGGCGGCGCCGCTGACGACGTCGCCAGCGACGACGACGACCCAGGCGACGTCGTGCACGGCGCCGCCGAGGACATCGACAGCGACGGCGACGGCATCATCGTCGTGCAAGCGCGACGAGAGCTCACGCAAGACGCGCGAGCGGCGCTCGGCGATCAGCTGAAAGGTGGTCTCGCTGGCGGCGTTGAACACGCCCTCGATGGCGCCACCGTCGCCGCGAACAGGGCTCAGCGAGTAGTCGAAGTAGCACTCTTCGGTGTAGCCGCGGCGGTGCATGGGCAGCAGCTCGCCGCGACCCACGAACGAGGCGCCGTCGTCGCGCACCTGCTCGAACATCGTGCCGATGTTGGGCCAGAGCTCAGGCCACACCAGCGCGCCAGGCCGAGCGAGCGACGTCGCGTCTTTGTCGCCGAGGATCGGCGACCAGGCGTCGTTGTAGACGAGCGAAAAATCGTGCCCCCAATAGAGCGCGATCGGAAACGGCGAGCCGAGGCAGATCGACAGCGCCGAGCGAAACGCCGCACTCCATCCCGCGGTCGGACCGAACGACGTCGTCGACCAGTCGAGCTCGGCCATGCGGGCGCCGAGACGACCACCACGCACAAACATCGCACCGCTCTCGTGTGTCTTCATCAATGCATGATGCTGGCGGCGTCACCTTCGACAGGCAAATCAACACAAAAGCGCGACCCGCCGCCGGGCTCGCTCTCGACCTTGATGTCGCCGCCGTGGGCTCTGACGATCTGTCGGGTGATGTAGAGACCGAGACCAAGCCCAGTGAAATTCTTCGACGTCACCGCGCGCTCGAAGCGGTTGAAGATGCGCTCGGTGTCGCCGGCGGCGATGCCGATGCCCTGGTCGATCACGACGAGTCGTGCGCGGCTCTCGTCGCGCTCGACTTCGATCTCAAATGGCTTTCCATTGCCATACTTGATCGCGTTGGTGATCAGGTTTGTAATGACCTGGTCGAGGCGGCTGCGGTCCCAGCGACCGGCCACCGGCGCGAGGCGCTGCGTGACCTTGAGGTCTTTGCGGTCGAGCTCGACCTGAAAGCGCGCGAGCACTTCGCGCACCAGCCCGTCGAGATCGACGCGGCCGCGGTCGAGCTCGAGACGCCCGGCGCGAATGCGCGAGACGTCGAGCAGCGTGTCGACCAGCAGCTGCAGGCGATCGACCTGACGATCGGCCACCTGCAGCGACTTGATGACCGTCGGCGTCGGCGGCTTGTCAGGCGCCTTGGTCAACGACGACAGCGACGACTGCAGCCCCAGCTTCAACGGCGACAGCGGCGTGCGCAGCTCATGCGACGCGACAGACAAGAACTCGTCGCGGTAGGCGACGGCCTCGGTCTGGCCGTGGTAGAGGCGCGCGTTCTCGAGGGCCTGCACGGTGCGGCGGCCGATCTCGCCGACCAGCAGCATCGCGTGCTCGTTCATCGGCCGCGACGGCGTGCACGACCACATCGACAGCGTGCCGAGGCGGCGCTCGCCCACCACGAGCGGCACCGCGAGAAACGAATGCGCGCCGAGCTCGCGCAGCACATTGCCGCGTAGGTCATCGTCGCCGCCGAGGTGCTGCGGCACATCGCGCACGAGGATCGGCGCGTTGGTCGGGTAGAACGGCGACGACGCATCGAGCGGCAACGCCTCGAGCTTCTCGGCCAACGCCGCCTGCTGCGGCGTCGACCACGTCGATGTCGACACACCCGGCAGCGCGTCGCCGGCGCCGCTCTCGACGATGACGCAGCAGCCGTCGGCGACGTCGGGGACGCAGGCGACGGCGACGTGTTGCACGATGTCTGAGGCGTCGAGCGAGCGGTTCGCCTCTTCGCTGATGCGCGCGAGCAAGCTCAGCGTGCGCTCGACCAACTTCGCCTCGGTCACGTCGACAGAGAAGCCGCGGATCTCGTCGCCCTCGTCGTGTCCGCCGCCGTTGGCGCCGCGCTCGATCTTCTTCTCGAGGCGCACCGTCGTCGACAACCACAAGACCTCGCCGTCGCGCCGCAGCAAGCGGTGCACGATGGTCTCGGGCAGGTCGGGCCGCAGGTCGCGCAGCCGCAGCTCGAAGGTGGGCCAGTCGTCGGGGTGCACGAGGTGACGCAGCTGATCGGCGCGGTTCAGGTCGAGCACCTTGCCCGTCGTCGCCGTGAAGCTGGGGCTGGCGAAGCTCATCACCAGGCTCGACGGCTCAGCGACCCAGACGACGGCGTGCTGAATGCCCTCGACCAGCTCGCGGTAGCGCCGGTGCAGCGCTTGTTCACGGCGCAGCGAGACCAGCTCGAGCTCGGCGAGCCGACGTCGCTGCGCTTGCGCTTCGTGCTCGCGCAGCTGCGCCTGCTGCTCGATGATCTTCTCTTTCGCGCGGTGCAGCTGGGCGAACACCGCGACCTTGGCGCGCAAGAACTCGGGCACGAGCGGCTTGCTCATGTAGTCGACTGCGCCGACGCGGTAGCCGCGGGCGACGTAGCCGGCGTCGGTGTTGAGCGCGGTGAGAAAGATGATCGGGATGTCTTTGAGCTTCGGATCTTTCTTGATCAGGTCAGCGGTCTCGTAGCCGTCCATGCCCGGCATCTGCACGTCGAGCAGAATGATCGCGCAGTCGTTGGTCAGCAGGTAGCGCAGGGCGTCTTCGCCCGACGGCACCTTGACCAACTCGTAGTCAGGGTTGAGCAGCGTCGCCTCGAGACTCATCAAGTTCTCGGGACGGTCGTCAACGAGCAAGACGCGCACCTTCGACATAGTCGTGCGCTTTAGCTGTGCGCCTGTGCGCGCGCCACGATCGTCGACGACAAAACGTGGATCCCGTCGTCCGCCGGTGAGGCGTTTTCGTCGTGTGTGGCGCTTTTGTCTGAGGCGCGTTTGACATGATCCTGCGTTGGCGGCGGCAAGGGGCGCGATCCACAACCCGGGTTGTGCGTCCGCTGTCAAGGGACGGTCCACGACGTCAGAACGACTGCCCCCGCACACTCGGTTGGCCTAGCGTGCGGCATGCGCACCGTCTCCGTTGCCTTCTGCGTCTTCTGCGTCTTCTGCGTCTTCGTCGGCTCCGTCGGCTGCTTCGTCGCACCACCAGATCCAGAGGCGCAGCTCGAGTGCGCGGGCGACGGCGACTGCCCCGGCGACTTCGTTTGCGCCGCCGCCCTCGGCCTGTGCAAGCCCGCCAACGGCGAGCGCACCCCGCCGAAGCTCGACGGCGTCACCCTCAACGCCGGACCGTACGCCCCCGGCGCCGCCATCCACGCCGTCTTCGCCATCGATGAGGGCCTCGCCCGCCTGCCCGTCGTGCTCTTGCAGACCGACACCGCCGTCGCCTTCGTCGTCGCTGCTGACAACGTCGCCGGCGCGGGCTTCGTCGCCGACGTGACAGCCCCCGCCGGCGACGGCAACGTCGACGTCGTCGCTGACCTCGTCGACCGCGCCGGCAACACCGCCCGCGTCTCGCTCGGCAGCGTGCGGCTCGACGCCACTGCGCCGGCCCTCGTCTCCGCCACCATCGACGGACCCGCCGTGCTCGGGCCCAACGCGCTGACGTCGCGGCTGCAGGTCGTGTTCGACGAAGACGTGGTCAACGTCACCGCCAGCCAGGGCGGCAGCGGCCTCGACGTCGTTGTCGCCGGCGCCACCGTCGACGTCGCCGTCGACGCCAGCGCCATCGCCGACGCTGACCGCGGCGCCGCCATCGACGTGCGCGTCGTCGACGCCGCCGGCAACGTCGGCACCGCCAGCTTCGACGGCTTCGACTTCGACTTCGACGCCCCCGTCGCCACCGTCGACGCGCCCGCCGCCGCCCGCGCCGGCGACAACGTCGTCGTGCTCTTTCTCGCTGACGAGCCCGTCCGCGCCGCCACCGCCCACCTCGTGACCGCCGACGGCACCGACACCGCGCTCACCGCCGAGATCGTGGGCGGGCTGCGCGTGACGCTGCGCTTCGCCGTCGACGACCTCGCCGCTGACGGCGCGGTCACCGTCTTTCTCGACAGCCTCGAAGACGCGGTCGGCAACGTCGGCGGCGCTGCGTCGCTGGTCATCGACGTCGACCGCACGGCACCGGCTCTCATCAGCGACGCGCTCGTCGCCCCCGACCGCATCGGCGCCACCGGCGAATTCGCCGTCAGCGCCGACGCCTCAGAAGACCTCGCCGACGCAGCCCTCTTCGTCGGCGGCTTCGCCGTCGTTGACGCCTGCGCCGTCGTCAGCGGCGACAGCGTCGTGTGCGGCGCGGGCGGCGCTGACCTGCGCGCCGACCTGCGCGGCAGCGGCGTCTTGCCCGTCGCGCTCTTGCTCACCGACATCGCTGGCAACACGCGGCTCGTCGACGCCGGCGTGCTCACCGTCGACGTCGAAGGGCCGCGCGCCGTCGCCGCTGTCATCGCCCGCGATCCGTCGTTCGCGCCCGCCGCGCGCAGCGACGCGGCCCAGCCGCTGTTCTCGCGGCGCGATCCGCTGAGCGGCGAATTCGTCACCGCCATCGTCACCCTCTTGGCCGACGAAGACGTCGACGATGACCTCGCCCTCGTGGCCGACGACGGCGTGGGCTTCGCCTGCGTGCTCGACAGCGCGCGCTCGGGTGAGTGCAGCCGTGTGCTCGACGATGTCATCGCCGCCGGCGACCACCCGCTGACGCTCTCGTGGACCGACGACCTCGGCAACCAGCGCAGCGAAGTGTTGGGCGTGCAGCTGCGCCTGCGCGACGACGTGCCCACCCTCGATGGCGAGCAAGTGCTCTTGCGCCGCGCGCCCTGGGGACGCCCCGGCGACGACAGCACCAACGCCCGCGTCGATGTCGAAGGCGCTGCTGGCGCCACCGACGGCGTGCAGCTGCTCGTGCTCAGCGAGCAGGGCGCGCTGCCGCAAGCGCTGTTGGCCAAAGGCGATGTCAACGTCGACGGCAGCTTCGCCACCGACGTCGCCGGCGACCGCGGCGCTGTCAAGGTCGTCGCCGTCTCTGACGCTGGCGTCAGCAGCGCCGTCGTCGATGTCGTCCGCGTCGCGTGGACGGCCACGCTCGGCAACAAGCGCATCGGCTCGACGCTCGAGAACCCGCACACCTTCGGCACGCGCCCGGTGATGAACGATCACGCCCTCGACGATCCCGAGGTCGAAGGCGACGGCACGCGCCTCTTTGCCGCCGACGGCAACACCGTGACGTCGACGTTGGCGCCGTCGTGGCGGCTGAACCCGGTGCCCGTCAGCGGGCTGCAAGGACGCATCGGCGCCTACCGCATGGCCTTCGACCCGACGCGCGGCGCGCTGTTCGCCCTCGAGGGCGGCGGGCGCACGTTTCAGAGCGACGGCTTCACATGGCGCGAGCTGCCGCGCGTCGACGCTGAAGGCGACGGCTTCCCCGGCATCGTCGTGGGCGTCGCCTACAGCGGCGTGCGCGGCGCACTCGTCGCCTACGACGGCGCCGCCTTCTGGTCCTTCGATGGACGCTCGTGGGCCCGCCTCGCCGACGTCGACAACCAGATCCCGCCGCTCAAGTCGGGCTTCACGGTCGCCGCCGGCCCCGACGGCAGCGTCGTCGTCGTCGGCGGCTGCAACAACGCCTCGTGCGGCCTGCCCGGCGTCGCCGACGTCGGCGCCTTTGTCTTCGACGGCGCCCGCGCCGTCGCCGTCGCCGGCCCCCCCGCCAGAAACGACGCGTTCGCGGTCTACGACCCCGTGCGCGACGTCACCGTCGTCGGCAGCGGCGCCACCGTCGCCCCCGCCTGCGGCCCCAACCAGATCGACCTCTTCGCCAGCAACGTCGACCGCGCCTGCCAATTCATCGACACCAGCGAATTCGACGGCACAGCCTTCGTCGACCGCGGCGCCACCAACCTGCCGCGCACGGTGTCGGCGCCGGGCTTCGACCCCGAGAGCGG
>JANNAY010000426.1:0-3512 GCA_031384945.1 Deltaproteobacteria bacterium | reverse complement strand
GGCTGTGCGGGCGTCGTCGCCTTCGTGGGCGTCGTCGGCGGGGCAGACTTCGTCGGCGGCGCAGGCGGCGTCGACGACGATGTCGTAGCTGAGGTCGTCTTCGCCGCCGCCTCTGACTCTGACGGCGTAGCGGCCGGCGCTGCCGACTCTGACGTTGAGGGCTTCTCTGGGTCCGAGGCCGGTGGCGCTGGCGATGAGGGCGCCGCTGTTGGCGTCGACGACGACGAGGTCGACGTCGCCGAGTCCGACGTTTTCTTCGGGTTTGTCTTCGCCTTCGCCTTCGCCTTCGCCTTCGCCTTCGCCTTCGCCTTCGCCTGCGACGTCGGGGACGACGACCACGACGGCGGAGAGAGAGCAGTCGGCGCCGATGTCGAGGGCGTAGAAGTCGTCGTCGCCGCCGCAGAAGCGGGCGGAGAACGAGACGCCGGCGGCCGCGCTGGTCGCTGTCGCCGGCGTGTCGTTGTCTTCAAAGGCGTCTTCGACGCACGGGCCCGGCGGCGGACCGGCGTCGGGACGAACGCCGCTGTCGACGATCTCGAAGGGGAAGCCGCTGTCGGCGAAGCCGGCGTCGCCGACGTCGACGCCGCCGTCGGCCCCTTCGCCGCCAGCGGGCGGGCAGCCGACGCCAAAGGCGAGAGAGGCGACAGCGACGGGGACGACGACGACAAACAGCAATCGCGAGCGCATGGCGGCACTCTACCGCGACGCCGGTGTCAGCACCGGTGTGCGGCCCGTCGTCTGCGCGGACGGTTCGACGTCGACGACAGCGGCGCTGTCCGATCACCGTCCGGCTGCGGACACCTGTACGCGACCGCGGTCGACGTCGAAGACGTCGCCAGCGCGTTGGGACGCCCGGTCGTCGGTGGCACGTTGCTTCCATCGCTCCGCCGCCACGAAGAAACCAGAGCCGGTCAAGGATGGGCGAGAGCTTGAGCGTGAACCAAGACGAAGCACGCACCGCCCAGCTGCGTGCCCGGCTCGGACTGCGGCACCACGGGGTCGACGTCGAGGCCGATCTGCTGCAGCGCGACGGCGGCGCTCAAGCCAGAGACGACGGCGCGCTGTTGCACCTCGCCACCCGCGGCGACGATGCGCTGCTGCGGGGCGCCGCCGGACTGGTGAAGGCCCTCGAAGCCGCCCGCGATCGCGCGCGCCACCGCCCGCTGCTGGTGTGGAGCGCTGGGGCCGGTGGCCTCGCCGAGCCCCTGACGCTCTTGCTGTTGGCGCGCGCCGGCGACGTCGACATCGACGTGGTCGCCTCCGACGTCGCTGACGACGCCTGCAACGACGCCCGCGCCGCCGTCGTCTCCGGCCTGCGCGTGGCCTGGCTGCCGCGGGCGCTGGCGTCGTGCTTCGCGCCGGCCAACGACGGCCACGGCGACGGACACGCCGTCGACGCCACCCTCACGGCGCGCTTGCGCGTGGCCCGCGGCGACCTGCGCGCGCACAGCCCCGCCGGCCCCTTCGACCTCGTCGTCTGCCGCGAGGTGCTGCACCACTACCGCCCCGACATCGCCCGCCAGATGTTGGCCCGGGTGTGCGAGTCCCTCGACGCGCACGGCCTCCTGATGATCGCCGTCGTCGACGCGCTCGCCGTCGGCCTGCCGATTGAAGACGATGGATCGGGCGTGGTCCTCGTCGATCGCGACCTTGGGTCTGTCCGGCCTGCGGCAGAGGGCGCGGGCGTCCGTCCGGCCATCTGGACGCTCTGCGCTCTGCTCGACGCCGACGCCGCGACCCGCGATCGCGCTGCGCGGCTGCTCGCGCTCGCCGAATTCTCCGAGAGCGCCCGCGCCGCCGCCGCCGCCGCCCTCGTCGCCGAAGGCCGCGTCAAAGACGCCCGCGCCCTCGTCGCCGGCCGCGTCGATGACGAAGGCGCCCTCATCCGAGCGGTGTGCGACGTCCGCATGGGTCGCCACAGCGAGGCGCTCGCGGCGCTGCAGGGCTTGCGGCTGCGCGCTCCGCGCTCCTGGCTCTGTGCCTGGTTGCTCGCCGAGCTCAACGGGCGCACAGGCCGCGCCGCCGAGGCCCGGGGGTTGGTGCGCACCACCATCGAGCTGCTCGAGGGCGCAGGCACCCCAGCCGGTGAGGTCGTCGCGCTCCTCCCTGAGCTGCACCCCCGACATGTCGTGAGCAGCGCCCGCGAGCTCCTCGAGGGGCAGCGCAGTCTCTGGCACAGGCCGTGAGTTGATGCCCGGTATGCAAGCTCGCGCGGACACTTCTCCACCCTTCGGCACCGCCAAGGTCCTTGCGTTCCCTGCACTTCGATCGGGCGGTCGTTCCATGCCGAAAATTCTCGTGCTCTCCCCGTCGGGGCTCGTGCGCTTCCGCATCAAGAATGAGCTCAAGCCCCGCGGCTTCGTCGTCGTCGACATGGACGCCTCCGAGGGCTTCGCCAACCGCGCCGTCCGCGCCGAGCGCCCCGACGTCATCCTCATCGACGCGTGCGCCACGTCGGCGGCAGGCGAGCGCCTCGTGCGCTCCCTCAAAGACGATCCGACGACATCGGCCACGCCGGTGCTGCTCTTCTCTGACGACGAACCCGAAGCCCGCGCAGCCGTCCTCAACCTCGGCGCCGACGGCGTCGTGCCCCGCAAAGACGACTTTGATGCCCTGGCCGAGACGATCTCACTGCATCTCAAGCGCTGACTGTTGGCGCCACATTTCTGGTGCGCCGTCGCGAGATGACCGCCAGACGAGCAAGAGGGGCCACGACGCCCCTCTTTCTCGTTTCGCGGCCGGTCGCCTCAGCCGTCGAGGCGGTAGTTGGGCGCTTCGCGGGTGATGATCACGTCGTGAACGTGGGCTTCACGCAATCCTGAAGACGTGACCTTCACGAAGCGCGCGCGCTGCCGCAGATCGCCGAGGGTCTTGGCGCCGAGGTAACCCATGCCCGAGCGCACGCCGCCGTTGAGCTGAAACAGGTTGGCCGCCAACGGACCGCGCGCCGGCACGCGCCCCTCGATGCCCTCGGGCACGAGCTTGCTGGCCTCTTTGACGTCGCTCTGCGCGTAGCGGTCTTTCGAGCCCTGCTCCATCGCGCCCATCGAGCCCATGCCCCGGTAGACCTTGAAGGTGCGGCCCTGAAACAACACGAGCTCGCCGGGGCTCTCGTCGGTGCCAGCGAACAGCGAGCCGATCATGACGGCGTCGGCGCCGGCGGCGAGGGCCTTCACACAATCGCCGGAGTACTTGACGCCGCCATCGGCGATCGTGGTCGCGCCGCGGGCGCGGGCCGCCGCGCTGACGTCCATGACGGCAGTGACCTGCGGAACCCCGACGCCAGCGACGATGCGCGTGGTGCAGATCGAGCCCGGGCCGATGCCAGCTTTGACGCAGTCGGCGCCGGCGTCGATGAGGGCGGTGGCGGCGTCGGCGGTGGCGATGTTGCCGCCGACGAGACAGACGTCTTTGAACCAGCGGCGCAGCGCTTTGAGCGCGTCCATCACGCCCTTGCTGTGGCCGTGGGCGGTATCGACCACAATGGCATCCACACCGGCCTTGACGAGTGC
>JANNAY010000407.1:0-1864 GCA_031384945.1 Deltaproteobacteria bacterium | reverse complement strand
GGCGCCGGCGACGGCGGCCGCGAGCGCCATCGGGATGACGAGGTCGCGCCGCCCCATGGCGTGGCTCGGATCGACGACGACCGGCAGGTGCGTGCGCTCTTTGGCGATCAAGACCGCGCCGAGGTCGAGGGTGAAGCGCGTGGCATCGGTGGCGGTGCGCACGCCGCGCTCACACAAGATGACGTCGTCGTTGCCGGCGTCGATGATGTGCTCGGCAGCCTGCAGCCACTCGTCGACCGTGGCTGCGAAGCCGCGCTTGAGCAGCACCGGTCGCCCGGCTTTGCCGAGAGACCGCAAGAGCTCGAAGTTCTGCATGTTGCGCGCGCCGACCTGAAAGACGTCGACGTGGGGCGCGAGGATCGCGATCTGCTCGGCGCTCATGACCTCTGAAAACACCGGCAGACGAAGGCGCCGCCCGGCGTCGCCGAGCAAGATCGCGCCCTCTTCACCGAGCCCGCGAAACGCATGTGGCGACGTGCGCGGCTTGAACGCACCACCGCGCAGCCCGTGCGCGCCGGCCGCGGCGACATCGTCGGCGGCGGCGTCGACGAGGCCTTTGTCTTCGACGGCGCAGGGGCCGGCGACGACGGTGAAGGCGTCTCGGCCGATGACGAAGCCGCCGCGGGCGGCGTCGCCGACCTTCACTGACGTCGTGTGATCGGGGTGCTGCTTGTTCACGCGGAGCTGCATGCGTCCTCCGAAGGTCCGGGCAAGCTCATCTTGCCTCTGGTGTTTCCGCAGTTCAAGACGTTATGAACTGCTCAGGCGTCATAGCCGACCGGGAGGGCTCGACCATGGATCTCGAGAAAGCAGTCCGGCACCTCGAGGGCGACCGCTTCGTCTACGCCGACGCCGCCCACGTCTACGTCGCCAGCGGCCGCGATGTCGTCGACGAAGGCGGCTTCGACGTCGTCGACCGCTGCTTCGCCTCTGACGTCGACTGGTGCGTGCGCGCCGACTTCGCTGGCCGCGTCACCGCCTTTCGCCCGCGCATGATCCGACGGATGCGGCGCGCTGCCGCGCTGCCTCTCGCCGATGACGACGTCGAATTCGCCGTCGACAGCGCCAGCGACGCAGCAGCGCGCGCCGCCTACCAAGGCAATGTCGCAGCCGCCGTCAGCGCCATCGACGCCGGCGAATTCGAGAAGCTCGTCGTCGCGCGGCAAGTCCACCTGACGGTCGACGGTGGCGTCGACGTGCCGCGCCTCGCCCAGGCGCTGCTGTCGCACGACGAGTCCTGCGTCTACGTCGTCGACCTCGGCGGTGGGTCCATCCTCGCCGGGGCGAGCCCCGAGCAGCTGCTGCGCCGAGACGGCGACGTCGCCTTTGTCGACTGCGTCGCTGGCACGCGCCTCGCCGGCGACGGCTGGTCGCTGTTCGAGAGCGACAAAGACCGGCGCGAGCACCAGCTCGTCGTCGACGGCGTCGTCGAAGCCATCGGCGGCGCGCCGTCGCACCTGCGGCTGATTCACCGCGGACACCTCTGCCACCTCGGCAACAGCGTCAAAGCGACGGTGACGACGCCGCCGTCGACGCAGCTGGCGGCGCTGCACCCGACGGCGGCGACCGCCGGGCGTCCGCGCGAACGTGCAACCGCCTGGTTGCGCGACCACGAGGGCTTCGACCGCGGCGTCTACGGCGGCTTCGTCGGCGTCGTCGGGCAACAGCGCGCCTCGTTGGCCGTCGTTTTGCGCGGCGCCGTCATCTGCGGCGACGACGTCGTCGTCACCGTCGGCGCCGGCATCGTCCGCGGATCGGATCCAGCGAAAGAGTGGCAAGAGACGGCCCACAAGGCGCGCGTGCTCTGGCCCGCTCTCGCCGCGGCGAGAAACCCATGATCGCCGCGCCTGCGCTGCCCCGCACC
>JANNAY010000379.1:0-1785 GCA_031384945.1 Deltaproteobacteria bacterium | reverse complement strand
CCGTCTGCGCGGCGGCGGCAAACGAGAGGCTGAGTGCAGCAGTGACGACGACGAGGCGACGCATGGAACCCTCCACGGGGACGGTGAAAGCCCGCCGCGGTTACCAGTCCATGAAAAAGGCACAACGACTGGAAGAAAATTTGGAAAAGCCCCTCGGCCTCGATCATGGTGTGGGCAGGCGGAGGCTTCGGCCTCCAGCTGTCGCAAACCGGAGCCAGGGAAGACGATGACGACGACGACCACGACCCCGACGACCACTGGGCTGAGCTTTTTGCAGTCCCTCGTCCTCGCCACGGTGACGATCGCCCTCTCGACCCTCGCGCTCGCCAGCCTCTGGCACCGCTGATCGCGGCCAGATCCGAGGCCTAGCGGTCGACGGCGAATTCGTCGACGACGAGGCCTCTGACGCCGCCGCCTGCTTCGCCGTCTCTCGTGCTCCACATGTGCATGCTCATGAAGAGGCGGCCGTCGTCGTCGACGACGAAGTCCTGGCCGCCGGGGCCGTAGGCGTTCTCGAGCCAGGGCGCGTCGTCGCTCTGTTTGTCGCACGGGCCGAGCACGCCTTCGCAGACGGCAAAGCCGATGGCGTAGTCGGCGGTGTACCAGTCGTTGGCGCTGTAAAAAAGCAGCAGTTGCCCGTCGACCCGCCGCATGCTGGGTCCTTCGATGAGCGGTGCTTCCCAATCCTCTGTTTGTCGCAAGATGGCCCGTCGCTCACCAACGAGATCGACGCCGTTTTGGGCCAGCCGCTGCGCCCAGATGCGGCTCTCGCCCTGGCACTCCGCGGCGTTCTCGTCGCTCTTCCACAGCAAGAACCGGCCGCCGCCCGCGTCGAGAAACGGGCTCGGATCGATCGATCCGCAGTACGGCTCGTTGCCATCGACCTGACAGATCATCGGGCCGGCGAAGCTGTCGACGTAGGGGCCGCGCAGGGTCTCTGACAGCGCCCGGCCGATGCACTGAAATCCCGACTCGATGTCGCGCGCCGTATAATAAAGCACGAAGTTGCCTTCTGACCGCAACACAGCAGGTGCCCAGGTCAGACCCGAATCGGCCTGCGCCCAGGCGGGCAGCGCGGGCAGGGCGTCGCCCACGACGACGTAGCCGCGGTCGACGTCGTTTGAGGTCGCGACGGGCACGTTGCCGTGTTCGTTGTTGGTGGCAAAGGCGACGAATGCGGCGCTGTCGGGGTCGTTGACGACGAAGGGGTCGGCGAAGTCGAAGACGGCGTCGACGGCGGCTTCGTCGGCGACGCAGCCACTGATGGCGACGACGACGACGATGACGATGACGGCGACCGAGCGCGTCACGGGCTGCAGGCGACGGCGACGTCGGTGACGCCGACGCAGGGATCGAGCTGGCCAGGGGCCACGAACGTCGACGGGCACAGGCAGCCGACGGGCGGCTGGTAGCGCGCGGACTGGTCGCTGGCGCTGACGGCGACACCGCCAGCGACGCCGCCGACGACGACGACCTCGCGGCCGGTGAAAAGCTCGTTGGTGTCGCCGCCGTGACCGACGAACGCGGCGCGGCCGATGCGACGGGGCGATGGCTCAGAGGGCTCGCTGGCGCCGGTGGGTGTGGCGACCCACTCGGGCACTTGCGGACGAAAAACGGCGCCGGCAGTGACGGTCTCGTCGACGGCGTTGGTGGTGCAGTTCACCCGCTCGCCCCCGAAGCGAAAGAACGCGTTGCCCAACCAGACGAGGCCCTCGTTGGTCAGCGGTGCGACGTCGCCGTTGAGGGGCGTGATCGAGGTGACGATGGCGCCGCCGTCGATCAGCA
>JANNAY010000363.1:0-5002 GCA_031384945.1 Deltaproteobacteria bacterium | reverse complement strand
CATGAAGGCCCCCCTGGCCCCCCGAAACCGGGGGGAAGTCGCGTTGACGATGCACCGTCGTCGACGATGCAGCGGGTGTCGATTTCCCCCCGGCTTCGGGGGGCCAGGGGGGCCTTCTCCGTCGCTGACGTCGCAGGACGTGCGCCATGAGCACCGTCGTCCTCGCCTCTGCCGGCACCGGCAAGACGCACACGCTCGTCGACGCGTGGCTCAAAGCGCTGCTCGGCCTCGACGACGGCGAGGCCAAGCCCGCCGAGACGCTGCTGGCCATCACGTTCACCGAGAAAGCCGCGGCCGAGATGCGCGCGCGCATCGAGCGGCGGCTGGCGCGCTTGCGGTTCACGCCCGGCGAAGAAGCCGCTCTCGTCGACGAATTCGCCGCCCGCGGCCTCGCGGTACCGACATCAGACGTGCTCGACGCCGCGCGCCGCTCGATCGCGCGGGCGCCCATCGGCACCTTTCACGCGATGTGCGGACGCGTGCTGCGCGAGCACGCGCTGGCAGCGGGGCTCGACCCGGGGTTTCGCTTGCTCGAGCCCGACGAAGAGCAACGCCTGCTGGCCGAGCTCGCCGAAGCCGTCATCGTCGACGCCCTCGTGCAAGAGACCGCGCACAAGGGCGAGGGCGCCGTGGGTGGCGCGGCCCGCTTCGCTGGTGGCGGCCTCGTCCGCGAGCTGGTCGCGCGCATTCCGCTGCGCGGGCTCTACGAGCAGCGCGGGCTAACCGAGGCGCTGGTGGCGCTGCACGCATCGCTCGCCGAGCGCGGGCTGTCGCCGTCGTCGCTGGCGGCGGCGACGCCCGCTTCGTCGTTTTCCGAAGCGACGCAGCGGCTCGAGCAGGCGCTGCTCGACGTCGAGAAGAGCGGCGCCAAGAACACCGCGGCCCGCGTGCAGCAGACGCGGCTGCGGCTGCAGGCGCTGCAACTGGTGCGCGCCGGCAACGTCGACGATGACGCCGACGCCGAAGCCGCCGTCGCCCGCGTCGTTGGCGAAATGAGAGACGGCGTGTCGGGCGCGTGGGGCGGCGCGCCCCTGACCGAATTGCGCCGCGCCCTCGTCGACGCCGTCGAAGGCGTTGGCGCCGCCCTCGTCGACGAATTCATCGCGCCGTCGGCCCCCGGCGTGCTCGAGTTGCTCAAAGAGCTCGACCGCCGCCAGCGGCGCGAGAAAGAGCAGCGAGCCGTGCTGGGCTTCGGCGACCTGCTCGAGCGCACGCGTGATTTGTTGGTCAACGATCGCAGCGTGCGGGCACGCGTGAAGGGGCGCTTTCGCCGCGTCTTCGTCGACGAGTACCAGGACACCAGCCCGGTGCAGGAGCAGATCGTCGCGCTGCTCGTCGACGATCCGATGCGCGGCGGGCCGTTCGATCCGCTCGTTTCGCCGTTCTCGCAAGTGAAGGTGCCGACGAACCGGGCGTTCCTGGTCGGCGATCCCAAGCAGTCGATCTACGGCTTTCGTGGCGCCGACGCCGACGTCTTCGCCCGCGCCTTGCGCGACCTCGACAACAAGACCGTGGTGCCGCTGACGGTGAGCCGCCGCTCGACGTCGTCGGTGTGCGCCTACGTCAACCTCGTCACGAGCGCGATCCTGCCCGAGCACGCGGCCGAGTCGCTGGCCCCGCTCGTCGACGCGCCGCTCGCGCCGGTCGGCGCGTGGTGGCGTCCCGGACCGTCGTTCAAAGCGCGCGCCCTGCCCGCCGTCGAGCAAGATGGGCTGATCGTCGCCGACCAGCTCACGCAGCTGTTCAACGCCGCGCGCGCGGCGAACCCCGAGGCGCCGGCGCTGCGGCCCCGTGACGTCGTCGTGCTGGTGCGCCGCGGACGCGCCGCCGCCGTGCTCGGACGCTCGCTCAACCAGAAGGGCGTGCCCGTGCGCGTCGTCGGCGGCGACGGCTTCTGGCGCCGTCCCGAGGTGCAAGACGTCGTCTCTGCCCTCGCCCTCGTCATCGACCCCGGCGACGAATTGGCCGCCCTCGCCGTCTTGCGCTCGCCGCTGGTCGCCGTGCCCGACGATCAAGTGCTCGCGCTGTTCGAAGCAGGGCCCTTCGATTCGCGCGGCCCACAACCCGGGTTGGGCAATCGGTTCTCCTGGCGCGCCATCGTCGACGCTGCCGACGACGACCTCGTCGACCGTGGCGTCGCCGACCGCGTCCGCCGCTTCGACGCCTTGTTGTTGTCGATCCGCACCCACCTCGCCACCGAGCCACTGACGCGCGCCATCGATCTGATTCTCGACGAGGGCGGTTACGCCACCGCCGCCGCCGTCGAGCCCGACGCCGCCTTGCGCCTGCGCCACCTCGAAAAATTGCGTGGGCTGTGCGCCGGACGCCCCGAAGAAGGCGTGCTGGCCATCGCCCGCCTCGTCGACGCCCTCGACGACCCGCCGCCCGAGCCCGTGCTGTTCGCGCCCCCCGACGACGGCGCCGCCGACGACGGCGCCGTCAGCGTCATGACCATCCACCAGGCCAAGGGCCTCGAGGCCGAGGTCGTCGTCGTCGCCGACGCTGGCATCGCCTTGCGCACCGACACCGACGACGTCTTGTTCGACGCCTCTGTCGGCCTCGCCATCTCGTCGCGCGGGCGCCCCGTGCACCGCCTGTCGCCGAAGTCGCCGACGGCGTCAAAGACGGCCATTCAGCGCGTGCGCAAGGCCCGCCGCGATCGCGACGAGCGCGAGCTGCGCCGCCTGCTCTACGTCGCCCTCACCCGCGCCCGCCGCGGCATCTACGTCTCGGGCACACCAAAGCGAAAGGGTCCGGGCTCGCTCCTGGGCCTGCTCGACGAAGCCCGCGCCAACTCCGGCGCTGCCCACGACGCCCTCGTCGCCGAATTCGTCGTCGACAGCGTCAGCAGCGACGCCTTCGTTTCGTCGTCTGCGAAACTGAAAAAACGGCCCGCACCGTCAGACTCCGACGCTTCACCGATCGTCGAAGTGACCCACCGGCCCCGTCTGCGCGCCTCGTCGCTCTACGCCCGCGCCACGCCACAGCTCGGCCTCGGCTTTGGCTTCGGCCCCTCGCCACAGGCCGAGCCCGACGGCCACGACGACGACGTGCTGCCGCCGCGGGCCCGCGGACGCCTCGCCCACGCCGTCATCGCCCTCGTCGCCGGCGAGCGCCCCGAGGCCACGGTTGATCCGCTGCGCTGCCGGCAGGCCGTGCGCGACGCCCTCGACGCCACCGGCGCCCCCCAATCAGGCGGCGTCACCGCCGTCGACGACGCCCTCGTCGACCGCATCGTCGCGACCTTGTGCGGACCGGTCCGCGGCCTCATCGACGACGATCGCCTGCTGATCTTCGAAGAGCCGCTGGTGCTGGCCACCGACGTCGTCGTCGTCGAAGGCACCGCCGACCTCATCGCCCACGGCGCCGACAACAGCGTCGTCATCGAGTTCAAGCTGTCAAAGGCGGCGGCGCAGGCAGCGTCGTCGACGGCGCAGGTGCAGGCCTGCTGCGCGGCGCTCTCGCAGCGCTCTGACCAGCCCCTCAAATATGCGGTGTGGAGCATCGGTGACGCCGCCCCGCCGCGACCCACGCCGTTCGGACCCCCGGCACGACGCGAGTTGGCGGCGCTTCTGGCCCGGATTACGGTGCCCGCATGAAGGTCACGACGACGCCCTCTCAGACGCCGGCCGCGACGACGACGACGGCAGCGACGTTGGCGGCGACCACAAAGGCGCGCAGCAGCGAAGGCCCGGCGGCGCGCGTGCTCTCGCGAACCGCGCTCTTCTACGCCGACGGCGCCGACGCGGCGTCTGACCGCCCCGCCCACGTGCGCGCCGGCAGCGGCTGCTGCTTCGTCGACGTGCCCGGCGCCAACGGTTCTTTCGGCAAGCGCCTCGCCGTCGTGCAAGACGACGCCCTCTTCGTCGCCCTCGTCGACGTCAAGACCGGCAAGGTCGGCCACATCGACCTGCCCGCGATCGATGGCGTGCGGCAGTTCGACAAGCTCCGCGGCAACAAGGCGCTCAAGCTCGACCTCGAGGCCTGCGCCAGCGTCGTCGTCGACGGCAAGAACGCCCTGCTTGCCATGGGCTCGGGCTCGACCACAGCGCGCGAGGTCTTCGTGCTCGTGACGGTCGACCCCAAGGCCTCTGCCCCCGTCGTCGAGCAGTTCTCGGCCGCTTCGTTCTTTAAAGGCTTACACAAGAACCACGACTTCGCCGGCGACGAGCTCAACGTCGAGGGCTTCGTCGTCGACGGCGACCGCATGAAATTCTTCAACCGCGGCAACGGCGCGGGCGACGCCGTCGACGCTGTCGGCGAGGTCTCGTTCTCCGCCTTGCTCGCCCATCTGCGTGATCCGCTCGCGGTCGCCGCGCCTGCCATCGGCAAAGTGAAGGGCTTCGACCTCGGCGCCATCGACGGCACGCGGCTCACCTTCACCGATGCCACCAAGGGACCCGACGGCAGCGTCGTTTTTCTCGCCGCCGCCGAGGCCAGCCCCAACACCTACGACGACGGCGAGGTCAAAGGCACCGCCGTCGGCATCCTCAAGGCCGACGGCAGCGTCGTCACCATCCCGCTGCTCGACGAGAAGGGCGCGCTGCTGAAAGACAAAGTCGAAGGCATCACCCTCGACCCTGCCGATCCGAAGCGCGCCTACGTCGTCGTCGACAAAGACGATCCGCATGCGCCTGCCGAGCTGCTGATCGTTCAGCTGCCCTGAACCTTTCGTGTTGTCTGAAGTTTCCCCGACGCCCGCATCGACCCTGAGGCGCCCACCTGTTTTGTTGGAGTTTCCGTGAAGCGTTTGTCGTTGTTCCTCGGCGCCAGCGTCGCCGTCGCCTGTGCCTCTGCTGCCGTCGCTGATGAGAAGAAAGACACAAAGCCTGCGGCGAGCGCGAAGCCGGCAGCGACGACGCCTCCTGCGACGCCTCCCGCCACGCCTGCTGCGACGACGCCTGCTGACCCGCATGCGAATCCGCACGCTGGCGCCAACCCGCACGCTGGCGCCAACCCGCACGCAGCCGCCCCCGTCGCCGACCGCGACATCACGCGGCCC
>JANNAY010000345.1:0-1810 GCA_031384945.1 Deltaproteobacteria bacterium | reverse complement strand
CACCGGCGACGAGAGAGACGCCTTTGTGCGCCACTACTACCAGCGCCGCTTCATGAACCCGTATGGGCTGTTGAACGCCCGCTATGCGCTGACCGAGAAGACCGAGACGCAGCCGCGCATCGAGGTCACCGGCGGCTACCGCGGCTTCTACTTCATCCCCGGCAACGTCTTCGCCGACGACGACAACGACGGCAGCGCCGACCTCACGCCGTATCCTGGCTCGCTCTACGCCAAAGACTTTCCTGACGGCGAGCCCGGCTTCGACTCGGTCTTCAACCTCGGCTTGATGGGCGACACCCGCGACAACGAGCCTGCGCCGACGTCGGGTTGGTGGCACGAGGTCTCGGTGCGGGCGGCGACGCCGGCGTGGGCGTCGTCGTGGACGTGGGCGGGCTTCAACCTCACCCTGCGCGGCTACCAGTACCTGCCCATCGTTCCCGCCCTCGAGAAGCGCCTCGTGCTCGCGAGCCGCCTCACCATCGACGGCATCGTCGGCGACGTGCCCATTCAAGAGATGGCCCGCCTTGGCGGCTCGCAAGACATCTACGCCTTCGGCGGCGCCGACATGGGCCGCGGCATCCGCGTGCAGCGCTACCTCGGCAAGCTCAAGATGCTGAACCAGACCGAGCTGCGCTGGCGCTTCTTCGAGTTCGACGTCTTCGAGCAGAACTTCGCGCTGACCACCGCCGCCTTCATCGACGCCGGCATCATCGGCGACGACCTCATCGAGCCGAAGAACGTCGGCAGCGTCGGCGGCCTCGGCGGCGCGTTTCGCATCGCGTGGAACGAGAACTTCATGATCCGCGTCGACCTCGCGGTCTCGCCCGTCGAGGCCTGGGCGCCGCAGCTCTACATCACGATCAACCAGCCGTTCTGAGCAGCACCTGATCAGCGGGGCGCGAGCGCGTCGTCGTCGAGCTTCCACCGCTGCACGCGGGCGATGAACAGCTTGCGCAACAGCGCGCCGGTCACCCACACGAGCACCGGCGGAAACAAGAGGATCGCGCCGGGAAAGAACGAGAGCATCACGGGCAGGGTGAGCGGGACTTTGTCGTCGGCAGAGCCCAGCGCGAGGCGCCGCGCTGCCAGCCCGAGCACGACTGCGAAGGCGATGTGAACGTGCAGGGTGCCGGCAAGGGCAAAGGCGACCCAGCCGTCGAAGCCTTGGCGCAGGTCGGCGTTGTCGGTGACGACGCCGACGAGCCAGAACGGCGCGCCGACCAGCGCCTGCAGCGACAGCGGGGCGACGAGGGCGATGCCGACGGCGGGCACGACGTACGAGGCGACGGCGAAGGCGTCGTCGACGAAGACAGCGCGGGCTGCGTTGCTGCGACCGAACCGCTGACCCACGGCGCGGGCGATCGCGGCGCTGATCCACAAGAGCGCGATCAACGGGACGAGGTTGAACAGCGACGTGGCGCGATCGGCGTGGGTGAGGCCGTATTGGGCGAAGACGAGGGCCGGTCCGAGGGCCAGCACGCCGCCGCCCATCACGCGGCCGAGCCGGCGAGCGAAGAGGCGGCTGTCGACGTCGATGCGGCCGGCGCTGGCGGGCTGTGAGACGGGTTGCGAGGCAGGTTGCGAGGCAGGTTGCGAGCCGATGAGGCGGGAGAGGGTGTGCACGATAGCCTCCGCTTTTCTCCATTGTGACGGCGCTGCTTCGACGAGGGTCTGGTTGGGCCGCGTGGCAGATCACCGCCCGCGGCCGTTCGCCCTTGTCGGTGCGTGTGGTCGACGCGGCCACGAAAGCGTTGACTCGCCGTCGACCTCTGATAAGAAACGGCACGACGATGGCCCCATCGTCTAGCGG
>JANNAY010000343.1:0-3422 GCA_031384945.1 Deltaproteobacteria bacterium | reverse complement strand
TGCATTTGTCGCCGTCGGCGAAGCACGAGGCGATTAAGCTGCTGAATCCGACGGGGTCGAGTCGCCATGGAGAGCAGATGGAGAAGGCTCGGTAGGAAAAAGAAAACCCCTGACGAATCAGGGGTTTCCATGGTCGGGGTGACAGGATTCGAACCTACGACCTCTTGGTCCCGAACCAAGCGCTCTACCAAGCTGAGCTACACCCCGGGGGCGGTGCGCAGTAAGCCACTCGCCAGCTCACTCGTCAAGCACATGCTGCTTGTCGTCGTCGCCAGCGTCGTTTTTTTCGCCGGCTGCGACGACACGCCCCACAAGCCGCAGCCCATCGCGCCCGCGGCGTGCATGGTCATCAGCCGGCCCGTCGCCTCGGCGTTCGTGGGCGGCGGCCAGCGCCACCCGCTCACGCGACCCACCTGTGGCGTCTTCCAAAGCGGCACGGTCGCCTGGGCCGACGACAAAGGCGTCCACGTCGACGTCGACGGCCGCGTCGTCGACGCCATCGCCGGACCGAGCCAGTTGCAAGGCCGCCCCTGCCTCGCTGGCGTCGCCATCGGACCGCACAAGGCGCTGGTGCAAGGCAAAGACGGCGTCGTCGCCGTCACCAGCGATGCCGTCAGCGCCGTCGCCCTGCCCCGCATCGATGACGACGAGCGCGTCGTCGCCGTCGACAGCATCGGCAACGTCGTGGTCGGCCGGCGCAAGCAGCACCGCGTCGTCAACCTCGACGGCAGCGCCGCCAACGCCATCGTCGACGCCCACGACGGCAAGGTCGACGTCGTCGGCCACGTCGAAGGCGACGCCCTCGTCTTTGACGACGGCCACCGCATCGACGTCGGCTTCGCTGCCACCAGCGTCGACACCCGCGGCGGCGTCGTCGTCGCCAGCGCCGAAAAAACCGTCCGCGGATACATCGACGGACGCCTCGTCTACAGCAGCGACCGCGGCGAGCGCCCGCTGCGGGTGACGGCGGCGGGCATCTACATCGTGCGCAACTGCCACCAGCTGGTGCGCGTCGGCCGCGACGGCGAATCCGTCGTCGTCGACCCCAAAGACGGCGTCACCAGCGCCGGCGTCGCCTACGAAGGCAACCGCGAAGCCGCCGAATTCGCCGTCGACAAACGCGACCGCATTCTGGTGCGCGAGCGTCTGCGCGGGCTCGATTGCGGCCTGCGCGACGTGATCACGCTGGTCGACGAGAGCGGCGCCCACGTCGTCGCTGACGGCGACGGCGCCCGCGTCAATGTCGGCTTCTTTCGCGACGCGCCCGCCTGGGTCGAGTCAACGCTCAGCTACGAGCCGCTCGCTGACGTCAGCGGCACCAGCGATCCCTGATCGCGCACCAGCGGCACGCCGGGCGGCAGGTCGGCGGGCACTTCGCGCACGAGCTCGTCGTCACGCATGGCGATGAAGACCCCGTTGGGCACCTCGCGTCCGGGCAGCAGCAGCACCTTGGCGCCGACGTGGGCGCCATGTCCGAGCGCCGATCCGAGGAACGAGCGCTCTGTCGACTGCAGCTTGCCGTCGTGCAGGACGTCGATGCTGCCTTGCAGCTTGGCGTCGATGAAGCCCGCCCACGTCGACAACGACGCGCGTTTGCCGATCAGGCTGACCTGCAGCTTGTAGTTGCTGATCACGGCCTCGGGATACGCCGCCGACCACACCATGAACGTGCGCGGCGTGACGCTGGCGCCGTTGCCCAACGTCGACGAGATGACCGAGGCGTGGTCGCCGACGACGACGTTGTCGCCGAGGACGGCGTTCTTGACGCTGGCGCGGGCGCCGACGACGACGTTGTCGCCGATGATGCTGGCTTCGAGGGTGGCCGTCGGGTGAATGCGCGCGTTCTTGCCGACACGGTTGAATGCGCCCATGACGACGCCGAGGTTTCGCGTGAGCAGCAGCCGCGGCACGATCGCCATGCCGTGCAACACACACCACATCGTGTGGTCGCGCAGAATCTCGAGCCAGCGCGCCCCGTAGGTGGCCTGGTTGAGCCACAGGATGTGCGCCCAGTGCTGCACGTGCAGGCACAGCGTCGACGTCACCGGGATGAGCATCGTCTGCTGGTTGCCGTCGCCCAACGTCGGCAAGCGCACGGGGATCGCCAGCTCGCCCTTGTCGACGACCACGCGCACGCTGTCGCTGCGCAGCCGCTCGAGCAGCGCGTTGCCGTCGACGCCAGCGTCGACGTTGTCGACGAAGAAGACGTCGTAGGCTGTGCGGTCTTTGGCTGCGACTTCGTGCTTCGACTTCCAACTCTTCTTGATCAGCGGACGCGCGCCTGGCCCTGTTTCGTCGAACGGCTCTCGCTGTGCCGACGACAGCGGCGACGAAAACGACACCGACGGCGTCGTCGCCAGCGCCAGCCGCGCCGCTTTCTTCTCGGTGCGCACGACGTCGAACGCGGCGCCGAGAAAGTCGCCGAGGGCTTTTTCGCTGCAGAAGACGTGGTCGGCGACGACGACGGCGGCGCCCTCGCCTGCTGGTGCGGCACCGTCGACGATGACGACCTCGAGGCCGCGCTTCTCGAACAGCGCGCGCATGTGGGCACCGACGGTGCTGTCGCCGTAGAGCGCTTCGCCCGGGGCATCGAGAAACGGCGAGATCTTGCGACCCGTGACGACGATCAGCGCGCGCATGTGGGGCTCATCCTCGTCGAAACCAGCAGAGAAATTCTACGTTGCCGTCGGCGCCTTCGATGGGCGACGGGATCGTGCCTTTGTGTTCGACGCCATTGGCGACGGCGACGGCGACGACGTCGACGACGGCTTTGTCGCGGGCGCCTGTGTCTTTGACGATGCCGCCTTTGCCGATGTGCTCGCGTCCGACTTCGAACTGCGGCTTCACCAGCGTGATGAGGTCGCACGACGGCGTGAGGTGCGGCAGCAGCGCCGGCACCACCTGCTTGAGCGAGATGAAGCTGACGTCGACGACGGCGATGCGCGGCGCTGGCGTGAGCGCGCCGACCGCGAGCTTCTTGATGTGCGTCTGTTCCATCACGATCACGCGCGGGTCTTGGCGCAATTTTTCATGCAGCTGCGCGCGGCCGACGTCGACGGCGTAGACGCGGTCGGCGCCACCGTCGAGCAAGACGTCGGTGAAGCCGCCGGTGCTGGCGCCGACGTCGACGCAGACGGCGCCTTTGACGTCGACGGGCCATGCCTCAAGAGCGGCGACGAGCTTGAGCCCGCCGCGCGAGACCCACTTCAGCCCGTCGCCCTTCAAGCGGATGATCGCGTCGACGTTCACCTGCGTGCCCGGCTTGTCGACGCGGTGGTCGTCGACGACGACCTCGCCGGCGAGGATGCGCGCCTGCGCGCGCGCGCGGCTCTCGGCGAGCCCCCGGCTCACCAACAGCACATCAAGTCGTTCGCGCGTTCGCTTCGCCTCGGCCACCGGCGCACCCTGCGCGGCACGCTCGA
>JANNAY010000334.1:0-2476 GCA_031384945.1 Deltaproteobacteria bacterium | reverse complement strand
GGTGATCGGTGCCGGCGTAGACCTTGAGCTTCTTGATCTGGGCGCGGCCGAGGGGACCCTTCGGCAACATGCCCTGCACGGCGAAGGTGATCATGCGGTCGGGGTGCGTCGCGCGCATGACCTTGGCGGTCGTCGCTTTTTCGCCGCCGTAGAAGCCGGTGTAACGCCAGTAGGTCTTCTGGTCTTCTTTGTTGCCCGTGAGCTTGATCTTGTCGGCGTTGATCACGACGACGAAGTCGCCGGCGTCGGCGTGGGGCGTGAACGTGGCCTTGTGCTTGCCGCGGAGAACGTTGGCGATCTGCGAGCAGAGTCGGCCGAGCACTTTTCCTTCAGCGTCGACGATGTGCCAGTTCTTCGGGTCGGTGTTCTTTGCGAATTCAGTCTTCATCTCAGTCCTTCCGGTCTCACCGCCCTGACTATGAGAGTCGGGGCAGCAACACCTGCGCCATCGCAGCGCGTGCGGAGGAGGAGTTCGACGCCGGGATCGACGGCGAACGCTTCCCTCAGGGTTGGCGGCTGTCTCTCCCACGCCATCGACGCTGTCAACCTGATGGCAGCTGGACGGCGCCCGGCCGCCGCGATCGCGGTGCTCAGGCGAAGTCGAAGGAGCGGTGCAGCTCGCGCAGAAGCAAGTCATCGGCGCCGGTGTCGAGGTCGATCGAGAGCCAGGCGTTGTCGCCGACCTTGAACCGCAGGGCGAACTCGTCGCGTCCGACTTGGACGGTGTCGACGAAGACGGCGTCGGTGCCAGCGGCGAAGCCTTTGACGTCGAGCTTCAACCGCACTCGCGTGTTCGGCCGCAGCGTCGCCAGCGAGACGCGGCCGCGGGCGTCGACGAGTCCGGCGTTGACGGCGCTGACAACGTCGTCGGTGACCAGGCCGCCTTTGAATTCGACGCCAAAGACGTCGACGACGAAGGATCCGGCGCGGGCGATGACGCTGGCAACGTGGACCTCGACGCCGTCTCTGACGCCGTAGACGTGGGCGCGGGCGACGTCGTTGAACGCGTAGTAGGCGAAGTTGTCGCGCGACGACCAATCCTTGCCGCCCGCCGGCGCGCCCTTCGACAAACGCTTGAGCAACGACGAGACGAACACGCGCAAGGCGGCGGCGGCGGACTCAAAGGCGTCGACGTGGGCGAGCTGTCGGCCCAGCCCCTCGAGAACGGCGTCGAGCGCGCCGCTGCCTTCGCCTTTGCCTTCTTGCAGCGCGAAGCAGGCGGGCGTCTGGTGTCCGTCGACGACGAGCGTGATCCAACCTTCGCGCGGACCGTTGATCGACAAGGTCCAACCGCGGCCCGCGCGGTGCTGGGGAAAGCGCTCGTTGACGGCGACAAAAGCCCGCAACACGCGGTCCGCGATCGAGTCGCGCGCCGGGTCGTCGCGCAGCCAATTCGCGCAGGCGATGACGCGGGCAGCGACGACGTCGAGACTGGCTTCGGTCTTCACCCAGACCTTGTCGGTGGTGCCCGGCGCGAAGGTCATCACCGTCCAGTCGTCGGTGACGGCGACGATGTGGCGGTGCCCCGCGGGCTCGCGCGCGCCGGCGATGATCACCCACGATTTCGTGCGCATCGAGAACGGATTGCGCCAGCCCAGGTCGCCGACAAGGTCGTCACTCAAGACACGGACCGCGACGTCGACGCCGCCGGCCTGCTGCACCGCGCGCGCGACCCACTGCGCCAGCTCTTCGTCGCGCGGCAGCTTCGCAGCGTCGACCATCACGACCTCAGAGAAGGCAGGCCCAGCCCGCGCACGAAGCATCCAACGACGTCGACGCCGCCGGCGAAAGGCAAGAGCGCCTCGCGAACCTCGCGCGCCGTCTGCGGCCGCTGCGCCGGGGTCTTCTCCAACAACGACGCCACCAACGACGACAACGCCTTTGGCAACGTCGACGACGATGACAGCGACGAGAGGGGCGTGGGCGCGTTGTGCACGATGGCGTCGAGCAATTCGACGTCGCTGTTGCCGGTGAAGGGCAGCCCTCCGCCGAGCAAGGCATAGAGAGTGACGCCGGTGGCGAAGAGGTCGGCGCGGGCGTCGACCTGATCGCCCTTGAGCTGCTCGGGAGAGAGGAACGACGCCTTGCCCTTGAGCACGCCAGCGTTGGTGTCGCGCGCTGCGAGCACACCGTTCTTGCGGCCAACGGACGAGCGGGCGACGCCGAAGTCGGCGAGCTTGACGACGTCATCGCGGCCGAGCAGCACGTTCTGCGGGTTGACATCGCGGTGCACGAGCTCGAGCGCGACCCCGTCTTTGTCGACGGCGTTGTGCACGACGTCGAGAGCGGCGCAGACGCGGGCGACGACGGCGGCGGCGAATTCGACGTCGACGTTGGCGTGGCCTGTCTGCTTCTGGTGCAGGCGCACCGCCGCCGACAACGACGGGCCGTCGACCAATTCGAGGACGGCGTAGAAGCTGTCGTCGTCTTCGTCGAGGTCAAAGACGTCGACGACGCCGTCGTGGCGCAAGAGCGA
>JANNAY010000705.1:0-4019 GCA_031384945.1 Deltaproteobacteria bacterium | reverse complement strand
AGGCAGGCCTGCATCTTGGCGTCGTCGCACGCCGTCAGCACCGCCCTCTCGCGCCAGAGCATCAACGTCGCCGATCTGACGACGCTGCACGCGGCCCTCGCGCCGGCCGTGCGCGCGCTGGTGACGCCGTTGTACGCGGCCCTCAACACGCCGCTGCCAGCCGATCCGACCGTCGTCGTCGACGAGAGGGCGGGTGTGGTTCCGTTCGTCGTCGCCGGCGCTGGCGCTGTCGTCGCCGTCGTCAGCGGCGTCGCCGTCGTCGTCGGCGCGCAGCCCTTTTTGGCCCACGACGCGGCCCGCACCGAGCTCGCCCGCCTGCGCGCCGAGGCTGGCGACAACCCGTCGTCGACGTCAGCGCTGCTCGATCAGGCCGACGCACAACAGCGCGCGCAGCGACGGGCCGCCGCCGATTGGCAGTCGTGGGGCCAGGTCGTCGTCGTCGTCGGCTCCATCGGGGTCGTCGCTGGCGTCGCCGCGGCTGCCGGCGGCGTCGTCTGGGGACTCGAATGAGACTGTTGTTGTTGTTGTTGCTGTTGTGCGCGAGCGGCTGCGTCCTCGTCGACGACGGCTTCGGCCGCGCCTGCGACGGCGATGGCGACTGCGACGACGGCGACCGATGCGCCGTTGGTCGTTGCGTCACCGACTCTCTTCCGCCCCTGCCGGGCGAAGAAGGAGAAGGAGAAGGCGAAGGCGAAGGCGAAGGCGAAGGCGAAGGCGAAGGCGAAGGCGAAGGCGAAGGCGAAGGAGAAGGCGAAGGCGAAGGCGAAGGCGAAGACTGCGGCAATGACGTCCTCGAAGACGGCGAAGAATGCTACGCCGACGTACCGGGGCTCTGCGAGGTATGCCTGCTCAGCGACCTGGGCCACCGGCTGTCGCGCGGCACCGACCCCGACGAGCGCAGCACGCTGACCGGAGCCTCGGCCGATGGGCGCTTCGTCACGCTGTTCGCGATCTCGACGAATTTCATCCCCGGCGCCGGCGACCTCGAGTGCCTTCTGTATGACCGCAAAGACTTGAGCGCCCGCCGCGCCGCCGTCGACCTCGGCGACGGCCGCATCGACGACGTCGCCGGCTGCACCTTGAGCGACGACGGCCGCTTCGTCGGCTTCACCAGCGTCGCCAACGACATCGTCGCCAACGACGGCAACGGCCACCGCGACGTCTTCATCCGCGACCTCGTCAAAGGCGTCACCGAACGCGTCAGCGTCACCGACGAAGACGCCGAGGTCGGCTTCGGCGACGCCAACGAAGGCTTCGCCACCGTCGTCAGCGAAGACGGCCGCTACGCCTACTTCATCACCACGCAAGACCTCGGCGACGGCGACTTCGACGCGCAACGCGACTTGTACGTGCGCGATCGTGAGCTGGGCCTGACCATCTGGTTGAGCCGCATCGGCGGAGCGCACTTTCCCGGCTTCGGCGCCTCGGGATCGCCGGTCGCGCGCGGCGCATCGATCTACGTCGTCGCCAACGCCTCTGGCGTGCTGCCGGGCTCCGGCGACATCGGCTCACGGGCCTACCGCGTCGACGTCGACATCGACGATCCGCAGTGGACGTTGTTGATCCCCAGCGGCACACCGACGGGCCCTGACGATCCGGTGCTTGGGCCCGAAGACACCGTCGAGAAGGTCAGCGTCAGCGCCGACGGCGCGGTTGTCGTCGTCAGCGGCTTTCGCTTCACCGACGACGCCTTTGACTCCTTCGTCTTCGTCTCGCGCGACGGCGGCGCCTTTGTCGCCGAAGCGCTGCCGCCCGGCGCCATCGACGTCGAATTCGGCGCCGTCTCGCGCGACGGCGCCACGCTGTTTCTGCGGGGTCGCCGCGCCGACGACAAGCTCGACCTGTGGCAGCGTGACGGTGCCGTCGACACGTTGCTAACCGACAACACGCCCAGCGGCGGCGCCGGCGTGTTCGATGTGATCCCCACCGAGACCGCGGTCTTCTACGACTCAACGCGCAACGACCACGTCGGCGCCGACAACGACGGCGTCAACACCGCCGACGTCTTCGTCGTCTTCACCGACTGATCGCCTCGTGACGGACGGATGACACGCAAGTCACCGTTTCTCTTGAGGAATCTGGACAGCAATCTGCATTGATGACCGGGTCGTAACTGCTACGACCCGGATCGTTGTTTCTCGTCGTGGAATGAGTTGGGAGCCGAAGTGAGCGTGCCTGTCGTCTGCAAGCCGTCGTTGGTGGTGCCCCCGAACGAATTGACGCGCGAAAACCTGGTGATGACCGCCAACCTCGTTCTCGGCGAGGGCCACCGTCAGCTCGGCCGCATGCGCAAGATCATCGACAACAGCGGCATCGAGACCCGCTACCTCGCGCAGACCATCGAAGAGACGATCACGCCGCACGGCTTCGGTCACCGCAACGACATCTTCATCAAGCTGAGCAAAGAGCTCGGCGAACGCGCCGCTGCCGAAGCGATGAAGAACGCCGGCGTCGAAGCCAAAGACATCGACCTCATCATCACCACGTCGTGCACGGGCTTCATGATTCCGTCGCTGTGCGCGCACCTGATTCCAACGATGGGCTTCAAGCGCACCACCAAGCGCTTGCCCGTCACCGAGCGGGGCTGCGCGGCCGGCGCCTTTGCCATCGCCCTCGCCCGCGACCACATCGCCGCCGGCGGCAAGAACGCGCTGATCGTCGCCCACGAGTTCTGCTCACTGACCTACCAGCGCGAAGACGTGTCGATGCAAGCGTTGGTCGGCGCCTTGTTGTTCGGCGACGGCGTCGGCGCTGTCGTCGTCAGAGGCGTCGCCGACGACGATAAAGAAGTGCACGGCTTCGCGCTCGAGGCCTCGCAGACGTGGCTGTTCGAAGACTCGTGGGGCTACATGGGCTTCGACGTCAAAGACTCGGGCCTGCACCTCGTGCTCGACAAAGGCATCCCCGGCGCCGTCGAACGCGCCATCAAGCCCGTCATGCTCGGCTTTCTCGATTCGCAGGGGCTCGCCGGCAGCGACCTCGGCTTTCATGTGCTGCACCCCGGCGGTCGCAAGGTCATCGACGAAGTCGCCCGCACTTTCGGACTCGCAGACGACGCGCTCAAGGCCTCGCGCGACTGCCTGCGCGACGTCGGCAATCTCTCGTCGGCCAGCATCCTGGTGGTGCTCAAGAGCATCTTCGAGCGCTACACGCCGACCGCCGGACAGCGCGGCTTGATGACGGCCTTTGGACCCGGCTTTTCGGCCGAGATGGTCCTCGGCCGCTGGCGCTGACGTCGACATCATGGACACCGGCTTCGTCGCCTTTTTGATCCTGCTCACGCTGATGGGCGCTGCCCGCATCGGTGAGCTGCTGGTGGCCAAGCGCTTGACGAAGCAGGCCGGCGAACGCGGCGCGCGTCCGCAGCGTGAGCCCATCTTCGTCGTGATGGTGCTCTTGCACGTGCTGCCCTTCGTGCTGGCGCCCCTCGAGGTCATCCTGCGCGATCCGCCGTTTGTGCCCGCGCTGTTCGCGGTGTGCGCAACGCTGTTGCTGCTGCTCGCGCTCGCCCGCGTGTGGACCCTGCGCACCCTCGGCGCGATGTGGAACGTGCGCATCGTCGAGCCCGCCACCGTCGTCGTCGAGGGGCCGTACAAGCTCATCCGCCACCCGAACTACGCCATCGTGATCGCTGAGCTGTTCGTCTTGCCGCTGGCCCACGGCTGCGTCGTCACTTGCGCGGTGTTGACGACGTTGAACGCCATCGTGCTGGCCGTGCGCATCCCCGCTGAAGAGAAGGTGCTCTTCGGCCTGCCGGGCTACGCCGAAAAAATGGGATCCAAGAAGCGCTTCATTCCTGGCGTTTTTTGATCGTCTACGTCGTCGACCCCGCGCGGATGCGTTCTGAGAGCGCGCCGACGTCGACGAGACGGATGGCCTTCTCAGGACAGGCGACGACGCACAGACCGCAGGCGCGGCAGTCGGCGGACTTCGGCGTGTAGGCCGTCTGCCGTTGGTGGGCGACGCTCTTGAGCTTGCCGATGAGCGTGAGCTGCGCGAAGTCGCCGTCGTCGATGCGG
>JANNAY010000321.1:0-7815 GCA_031384945.1 Deltaproteobacteria bacterium | reverse complement strand
CAGACGACGGCGCTGCAGACGACGGCGCTGCAGACGACGGCGCGGCCGACGCGAGAGCCGCACACAGAACAACGGCGACGATCATGGGCTCACTGTGCCCCGATCGTCGCCATTGACCACGACAGGTGTCGCGCGCGTTGGACCTACTTGTTGAGCAGCGAGAGGCGTGACGCCGAGCGATCGACCTCGGCCTTGAGCTTCATGTAGTTCTCGTCGTTCTCGGCGGTCGCGCCGAGGCCGGCGAGCTGCTTCTCGAGGTCGTGCAGGCTCTTGCGCTCGTTCTCGGCGACGACTTCGCCCTGCAGCGCGGCGGACTCGCACATCAAGACGACGCGGTCGTGGTCGACCTCGGCGAAGCCGCCGGAGATCATCAGGCGCACTTCTTTGCCTTCGGCGATGAAGCGCAAGACGCCGGTGCCGAGCATGCCGAGCCAGGGCGCGTGCCCCGGCAGGATGTCGATCTCGGCGACGCCGACGCCGTCTTTGCCGAGGGCGGGGATGACGACGTCATCGGCCTTGCCGACCACGACGCGACGATCTGGGGTGACGATGTCGAGCTGCATGTCTGCGCTACTTTCTCAGGCCATCTTCTTGGCGGCTTCGTAGACGTCGTCGATGCCGCCGACCATGTAGAAGGCCTGCTCGGGCAGGTCGTCGCACTCGCCGTCGACGATCTTCTTGAAGCCCTTCACGGTGTCTTCAACCTTCACGTACTTGCCGTCGCGGCCGGTGAAGACCTTGGCGACGTCGAAGGGCTGCGAGAGAAACTTCTGGATCTTGCGGGCCCGGGCGACGGTCATCTTGTCGTCGGCGCTGAGCTCGTCCATGCCGAGAATGGCGATGATGTCTTGCAGGTCTTTGTACTTCTGCAGAACCACCTGCACGCGGCGGGCGGTGTCGTAGTGCTCTTTGCCGACGACGTCGGGCGACAGAATGCGCGACGTCGAGTCGAGGGGATCGACGGCCGGGTAGATGCCGAGGTCGGTCAGCGCGCGGTTCAACACCGTGGTGGCGTCGAGGTGGGTGAAGGTCGTCGCCGGCGCGGGGTCGGTGAGGTCGTCGGCGGGCACGTAGACGGCCTGGATCGACGTGATCGAGCCCTTGTTCGTCGTCGTGATGCGCTCTTGCATCATGCCCATCTCTGTCGCGAGGGTCGGCTGGTAACCGACGGCGCTGGGGATGCGGCCGAGCAGCGCCGACACTTCTGAGCCGGCCTGCGTGAAGCGGAAGATGTTGTCGATGAAGAGCAACACGTCTTGGTTGAACTCGTCGCGGAAGTACTCGGCGACGGTGAGGCCCGAGAGGGCGACGCGGGCGCGGGCACCCGGCGGTTCGTTCATCTGTCCGTAGATGAGCGCGACCTTCGACTCGTCGGTGACGATCTTGCCGGTCTTGTGGTTGCGCACGATGACGCCGCGGGTGAGGTCGCCGTCTTCGACGCCTTCTTGCATTTCGTTGTAGAGGTCGCGCCCTTCGCGGGTGCGCTCGCCGACGCCGGCGAACACCGACAGGCCGCCGTGGCCTTTGGCGATGTTGTTGATCAGCTCCATGATCGTGACGGTCTTGCCGACGCCGGCGCCGCCGAAGAGTCCGATCTTGCCGCCCTTCGAGTAGGGGGCGAGCAGGTCGATGACCTTGATGCCGGTCTCGAGCATCTTCACGGCGGTCGACTGCTCGGTGAACTTCGGCGGGGCGCGGTGGATCGGCAGCGTCGCGTCGGCGCGGATGGGGCCCTGCTCGTCAACGGGCTCGCCGATGACGTTCATGATGCGGCCGAGCACGCCCTTGCCCACCGGCATGGTGATCGGCAGGCCGGTGTTGCGCACCTTCTGGCCGCGGCTGAGGCCGTCGGTGGCGTCCATGGCGATGCAGCGGACGCTGTTTTCGCCGAGGTGTTGGGCGACTTCGACGACGAGGTTCCACTCGCGGGCGTCGATCGAGGTGTTGGTGATGCGCAGCGCGGTTTGCATGCGCGGCAGCCCGCCCGGCGGGAATTCGACGTCGACGACGGGTCCGATGACCTGGGTGATCTTTCCTTCGAGCTCGACGGTCGACATGCTTTTCTCCTCGGTGGGAAGGGACAACGCCGACGCCTTTGCACACGCCGCCCACCGTTCCAAGCGCCTCGTCACGAGCGAGCGGCAGGTTGCCGCGATCAAGCTCTCAAGCCACCCACAAGGGGCCAAGGGGCCAAGGGGCCAAGGGCAAAGGGGACGGGCCGGCGGCCCATCCTACTTTGGGGTCTTTTTGGGGCACACAAGCACCCAAGTAGGATGGGCCGCCGGCCCGTCCACACCGAGGGCACCAACCCAATTATAATCTTGAAGATTGGGCCATCTCTTCCATGGATTGGCAAGAACGTAGTCTACAATCCGCTGGAATGCGTCTTCATCGCGAACAACTCTGTCGTAGTATTCTTGCTGCCAAAATGCTCCCGATCGGCCTCGAGAATCGTTGATCCTGCGCGCTGTGAAGCCCTTCCAGGTGTGTAAGATCTTCTGGAGCACTTCGCCCTCGCGCGGACGGGCCACGACGTGAACGTGGTCGTCCATCACGACCCAGGCGATGAGGTCGTATCGCTTCCCGTCAGAGTAGCGAAGGGCCTCTAGAACAATGGTCCGTTCTTCACTCGACAGGAATCCAGCAGATGGATGAATACGCCATGTAATGAAGTAGGTCGCACCACTGAGGCGATAATGTGGCAAATGACGACGGTAGACGTCGAAGTTCTTCATGGTTCCTTCTGGCGGACCACATGGCCACCGGGCTCGCCTTCCATTTCAGCTTGGGTGCCAAGGCCCCGGCGGCTTTCGGATGCGGTGGGGGCCGCAGGAGAGATGGGGATCGTTCCGCTTCCCATCTCTTTCGGGGCTGCAACATCTGTAGGGTGGGGCCGTGTCGCTGACGCTGGGACCCTGGGTGCTCGAGGAGCGGCTGGCCCGCGGCGGCATGGCCGAGGTCTGGCGTGGGCACAAGGTCGGCAAGGCCGAGCCCGTGTGCATCAAGCGGCTCGACCCCGGGCTCACGCAAGACCCGGACTTCGTCGAGATGTTCCGCGATGAAGCGCGGCTCGTGCTGCAGCTTGACCACAGCAACGTCGTGAAAACGTTCGCGCTCTACGACGACAAGCCCGGCGGCCAGCCCGGCGAGCTGCTGTTGATCATGGAGCTCGTCGACGGGCCGTCGTTGGCGCGGCTCACGAAGGCGCTGTCGACGCAGGCGCAGGCCCCGCCGACGCCGCGGGAGGCGTTGACGATAGCGTCGCAGCTCGGGCGGGCGCTGCAGCACGTGCACACGCGCAACGACGACGACGGCACGCAGCTCTCGATCGTGCACCGGGATGTCTCGCCGCAGAACCTGCTGCTCGATCGCAGCGGGCGGCTCGTGCTCATCGACTTTGGCGTCGCCCGCGCGGCCTCACGGCTCACACACACGCGGGCCGGCACCCTCAAGGGCAAGGCCGCGTACATGGCGCCCGAGCAGGTGCAGGGCAAACGCGTCGACGGTGGCGTCGACCAATTCGCCGCCGCCGTCGTCGTGTGGGAGCTGCTCTGTCACCGCGCGCTCTTTCACGGCACCAACGAGCTGCGCATCCTCGAGCAGATCGAGCGCGCTGATGTGGTGCCGCCGTCTGTCGTCGCTGGCGTCGACGCCTTTGGCAAAGTCACCAAAGACATCGACGCCCTCGTCATGAAGGCCCTCGCCTTTGACCGCGGCGCCCGCTTCGTCGACATGGCCGCCTTTTCCGACGCCGTCGACGTCATCCTCGAGCGCCTCGGTGGTCCCGCTGACTTGGTGCCGCTGGTGCAGCGCGGCCTCGCCGCCATCGAGATCTCCGGGCGCGCCAGCGAGCAGCCCACGCGCACGCGGGTGTTGCAGACCGATCCCGCGCGCAAGACCGCCGTTGTCGACGTCGTCGCCGAAGACCTGCCGCGCCGGCAGCAATCGATGGGCCCGTTGGTCGCTGGCGCCGTCATCGTCGCGGCTGTCGTCATCGGCGCCGTCGCCGTCGCCCGCGGCGGTGGCGACGACGGCGCTGTCGTCGTCAACGACGCCGTCGTCATCGACCTCGACACCGACGTCGCCCGCGTCGACGTGCTCGAGCAGCAGCTGCAGCGCGCGCCGTCGCACCCGTGCCGCACCGAGCTGCTCGACGAGCTGCTCGATCGCGCGACCTTGAACGGCATCGTCGACGACATCGCCAAAGACGTCGCCACCTGCGTCGCCGTCGCCGACGCCGCGCCTGCGCTGCGCGACGCGCTCGAGAAGAAGCACCTGTTGCAGATTCCTCCCGAGGTGTCGGCGAAGAAGGGCAACGCGAAGAAGAAGCCGTCGGCGGCGAAGTTGGAGAAGGCCGAGGCCAAGCGCCTCGACGAGATGTCACGCCGCGCGAAGCTCGCCCTCGATGCTGCTGCCACCGACGTCGCCAAGGCCCTGCTCGAGGCCGTCGTCTCCGACGATCCGGCGCGCACCGACGACCGGCGCTTGCTGGCCGAGGCCTACCGCCGCGCGGGCGATGTCGCTCTCGCCGGCGTCGAGGTGCGCGCCGTGTTGACTGCGCGCCCCTTCGATCCCGAGCGGCCGCGGCTGCTGCGCTGGCTCAAGCGCAACGATCTTCCGTTGCCGTAGTCGCCGTTTCTATTTCCTTTTGTTCGGCGAACATTGCCATGTCGATTCCGTATTCGCTCCTCCATGATTTCGGGCCTGCCGCCGCCCACGGCTTCCTCGGCTTCACCGCGTCGATCGACGGCACGTTCGCCCTGCTCGCGCATCCGGGCGCACCGGGTCGTCCGCTGCTCTTCACGCTGCGCGATGGGAAAGAGCGGGCCATCAGCGTCGCGAGGGACATACAGATTCCCCCGCTGCCGCTGGGCGTCGATTTCCTCCAGATGCTGTCAGGCCGCAGCGGTGACCTCACCCAATGGCAGATCCTCGACCAGCGCGGTGTGGTGGATCGCGAGGCCCTCCCTGCTGCTGGCAGCCGCACGTACCGCCGCCATTTGGTGACCAACAAAGGCATCGTTCGGCTGATCTGCGAGAGGAGAGTCATTGCAGCCCAATTGGATGGGTCCGTCATCTCCGCCGTCGGCGCCGCTGAACGCGACGTCGCCAACTTCAAGCGCGTCGCGGCGGTCAACGCCATCGACGACGACGTCTGGTTCGTCGCCGACGGCCATCGGTTCGTGCGCTGGGGCGACCGCGCTGTCCTCGAGGTGTGGCGCGGCGCGCCGAACGCCGTCGCCTTTGCCTTCATGGGCGACAGCGCGCTGTTCTGCACCTTCACGCGCGTCGGCACCGGGCCAGACGCGTCCTCGACGGCGACGCTGCAGCGCGCTCACCTCCGCCACGACCACACGCTCGCGCTCGACGAACAACGCCCGCTGCACGCTTCAACGTGGCGCGGCGCGGTCGGCGTCGGCCGCCGCTTGTATTTGTGCGACGGCCAGCGCGTCTTCGTCGTCGACGGCTGACGCGTTCGGGCACAGCAATCTTTGCGCTGGACCGACAACGAATTGATGTGTGATGATTGCGACGAAGATTCAGCGTGATTTGAACTGTGAATCTATGGAGAGAGAATGGGTATCTTCGACTTCTTCAATAAGAAGCCCGAGCCGACGGCAGAGACAGCTGCGAAGCTCGCCGAAGCGCGCGCGTCCCTCGCTGGCGGCGACGCAACGGCAGCATGGCGCACAGTGCGCGGCGTGTTCGCGCATCCAGCGGTGCTGAGCGACGTCGATCTCGCGGCGAGCCTCGCCGTTTTCGCCGACGTCGCCCGTCGCATCGCTGGCGACGACTTCGCTGACAAGATCGCCGCCCTTGCCAAGAAGCTCGATGACGTCGAGCTGCTGTACGCCGTCGGCTACGACGCGTACGAGCACCAGATCTTCGACGTCGCTGCGACCGTGCTGCTGCGCGCAAACCGGCTTCAACCCGGCTCGGCGCGGATTGTGTCCGAAGCGGCAGGCGCGCTCGAGAACATGCTGCGCTACGACGAGGCTGCGACGCTGCTCGATGCGTCGGGGCTCGCCGAGCGCGAGCCGATTTGCATCTACCTGCACGGCTACTGCTCGCTGATGACGGGCCGTCGCGATCCCGCTGCGGCAGCCGTTGACCGGCTCAACGGCGTGTCGACCGAGCCCTTCGTCGGCATGCGTCGCCTGCTGGCCGCGATGGTCGCGCGCACCGACGCGCTTGCGTCACAGCTCGACGACGCAGCGCTCACGGCCTGGCACATGGCGCTGAACGGCACGTTGCTGCTGCACGAGTCGCCCCACGGGTACCCGACCCCGATGCGCGGGCGCTGCGCGTTGATCGGCGACAGCGCCGGGCTGATGCGGCAGGGGCTGACGCGCCTCCGCGACGTCGTCGATGTCGTCCCCGCGCGCATCGTCCATGGGCCTGATCGGGCGAGCCGCATTCTGGGGCTGGCCGCGGCGCAGCTCTTCGATCGGCCAGCGGCGCCGTGGTGCGCGGGCACCTCGCTCGACAACGCGCTCGTCGTGGTGTGGACGCTCGACGCGGCTGGCGACGCCAGTTTCACCTCAGCGCTCAGCGCGCATGAGCCGGGGCAATTACTGTATGCCCATGGATCAGACTGGGTAAACCCATTTCCATTTGCGCCAGATGTAACGACGGTCCTTTATCAAACGATGATGCATCCGTGGACGGGTGGCGCGCTGATCTTCGATGAGAAGACAGGAACGCGCAGCGCCGAGCCAGACACCCGCTCCGACGAGGTGCTCGCCGCGGCGATCGTTGCGGGGGCGGAGAGCGACGACAGCATGAGCAAGCTTGAGCTCGTCCGCAGCGTGCGCGACGCCGTTCGCGGGCTGCGCGACGAAGACGCCGCCGGGATGTTCCGAACGTCGGGTCTGCGCGCCCGGCAGCGCGCAGGATCCGTCGTGCCGAGCGCTCGGTTTTTGTAGGCGCCCCCAAGAGCGCCTCAGTCGACGAAGACGATGTCGTCGATGGCGTTGCCGCCGTCGTTGGCGACGTCGGTCCAATTCTCGCCGTCGGTCGACAAGCGCCGCACGTCCGAAAAGTTCGCGCCCAGCCACGTCGGCACGCCGTCGACGACGCCGAAGGACACCCGCCCCATCGCCGGCTGGTTCGCGCGCGAAAACGTCGCGCCGTCCGTCGACGTGAGCCGGAACCCCTCGCCGACGAGAAGGAACTGCCCCTCGGCGAAGACGAGGTCGTTGGCGCCGTCGGCGACTTCGTCCCACACGACGAGGTCAGATGACGTGGCGTGCTTGCCGGCGCCGACGACGACGGCGACGCCGTTGCCCGCGGCGATGCGAAACACATCGACCGGACCCGACGGATCGGGCCAGGTGACGCCGTCGATGGAGGTGCTGACGCCGGTGTCGCCGACGGCGACGAAGACGCCGTCGACGACTTCGACGTCGCGCATCTCCCAATTTCCATTGGCGAGAAAGTGCGTCGCTTGGTCGACGAGGGTGAGGCCGCCGTCGAGCGAGCGCGCGCTGCGGGCCGAGCCGACAAAGACAAAGACGCTGTCGTGAAAGGCGCAGCCGCCGATCCAGCCGTCGTCGTCGACGATCTGCGTCCACGAAGCGCCGCCGTCGATGGAGCGGGCCACGCGACCCTGCACCGAGCCGCCGACCGCGAGCACGACGGTGACGCCGTCGACGACGCCGGCGCAGACGCCGCGGACCAAGTTGTCGTCGTCGCCGCCGTTGGCTGCGTCTTCGATGTCGTTGTCCCAGACGCGACCGTCGACCGACGTGAGGCGGCGGCCGCCGTAGCCGACGGCGACGAAGCGGGCGCCGAATTCGCCTTCGCCTTCGCCTT
>JANNAY010000217.1:0-1757 GCA_031384945.1 Deltaproteobacteria bacterium | reverse complement strand
CCGCGAACTTCGTGAAGTTCGACAAGTAGGTCGCGTCGTCGGGCACCAGCTCGACCGCTTTTTGTGCGGCGTCGACGGCGCCGACGATGTCGTTCTTCTTTGTCGCCAAGAGCACAGCGAGCCGGTTCCACGCCGCCGCGTTGTTCGGGTTCGTCTGCACCGACTGCCTCAACAGCGTCAGCGCTTTTTCGAAGTCGCCCGCTTCTTCGGCCAGGACGGCTTGCGCTTTCGCCCTGACGTCGTCGGGCGTGCGGTGGGCGGCGACGAACTGCGGCCACTCGGCGAGCGTGTCTCGGTAGAGCGTGATGTCAGGCGCCGCGTTCAACGCTTGACGCGCCAGCTGGTTCGCCTTCTCGACGCTGCCGTTCTTCAACTCGCGGATGCACTGCGCGTGCAGCGCAGCGGCCTTTGAGTGGTCACCGGTGATCAACAAGCCCGCGCGCAGCGCCGACGGCGGCGCAGGCGCAAACGCAGGCGCGGCCCGCAGCTCTTGCGACGTCGTCGACTTCGTCCCCGGCGGCGCACCCTGACCAGGCAGACCCAACGTCAGCGGCATTGAATTCGGCGCCGGCAACCCCGTGAACGCAGGCGACGCCAACATCGGCGCTGGCGGCGCAAACGCCGGCCTCGACGTCGAGGAAGGCGGCGGCGGCGGCGGCGGCTCGATCACCGGCTCGATCAACGGCTCGATCATGGGCGCGTTCATCGGCTGCGGTGTCAGGATCGGTTCGAGGCCGATGCCCATCTCGTCGGCGGGCACCGGTGAGGTGTCGTCGACGTCGAGGTCGAGAGAGTCGTCGCTCTTCTCGGCTGGCTGTTGCGTCGTCTTTTCGGGCAGCGGACCCGCCGGCTCGACGAGCTTCTTGTCGACGAGCAGCGCGAGCACGATCCGCAGGTCGCCGTCGCTGAGGCGCATGGCGGACTGCACCTCGCCGACGTTGCGCACGCCGTCGATCTGCTTGAGCACGAAGATCTCAAAGGGACTGAGCTGTCCGCTGTCGGGCGGGTTCTCGCGCTTCTTCAACACGACGTCGGCCTGCAGCAGCCGCGCGATGTCGCCGCCAACAAAGACCTCCATCGACGTCACGGGCGCCGACGACGACGGATCGACCGCGTTGGGCATCTCGTCGGGCTTGCCGACGCCAGGCATGTCGCGGCTGCGCGTGCGCACGCGGAAGCTCTCGACGACGTTGCTAGCGTCGCCGAGCACGAGCGAGTCGGCCTCCGACGCGAGGATGTCTTCGAGGTTGAAGCGATCGGTCTGGGCCCCGACCATCCAATCGATGCCGTCCTCGATCGCCGGCGCGGGCGGCGCGTCGACGACGACAGCGACCTCGGCGAAGGCGGCGGCGACGGTGAAGTCGGCCAACGACGGCGGCGGCGGCGGCGCGATCAGGCCGAGTTCGACGGTGATCGGTTCAGCCGACTTCGGCGCGGCAAAGGCGACGGCATCGACGACGGGTCCGACGGGGACGACTTCGAGAGCGGCGGTGGGGCCGTCGTCGGCGGGGACGAAGTCAGGGTCGTCTTCGATGTCGACGTCGACCGAGCCGTCGTCGTCCGACGCCTGCGTCTTCTCCGTCAGCGGATGCGGCTTCGTGTCTTCTTTGACGGCGTCGGCGGGGGGCTCGGTCTTCGGCGGCGTGTCGATGCGCCGAAGGTCGGCGACGACGGTGGATTCGGTGTCGATGCCCGGGGTCTTGTCGAGGCCCGGCATGCGCCGCGTCGGCGTCTCGTGCTCGACAAAGACCGGCGCC
>JANNAY010000140.1:0-1548 GCA_031384945.1 Deltaproteobacteria bacterium | reverse complement strand
GAGACGCCGACGAACCCGATGCTCAAGCTCGTCGACATCGAAGCCGTCTGCGCCATCGCCAAAAAACGCGATGTACCGGTCGCGGTCGACAATACATTTGCGACGCCGTACCTGCAAAACCCGCTCGACCTCGGCGCCACCTTCGTGGTGCATTCGTCGACGAAGTACCTGGGTGGCCACTCCGACACCATCGGTGGCTGCATCATGTTGAACGACCAAGAGTGGCGCGATCGATTGTATTTTGTACAGAAGAGCACCGGCGGCATCCCCAGCCCGATGGACTGCTTCTTGATGCTGCGTTCGACGAAGACCCTGCACGTGCGCGTGCAGCGCCACGTCGAGAACGCCGCCGTCATCGCGAAGTTTCTCGTGGCCCACAAGAACGTCGAGAAGGTCTACTTCCCCGGTCTCGAGACGCATCCGCAGCATGCGTTGATGAAGAAACAGATGAAGGCGCCGGGCGCCATGATCTCCTTCGTCGTGAAGGGCGGGCTCGATGGTGCGAAGAAGTTGTTGAAGTCCACGCGCATCTTCGCGTGTGCTGAGAGCCTCGGAGGTGTGGAGAGCCTCATCGAGCATCCGGCGATCATGACGCACGCCTCGGTGCCTGCTGAGAACCGCCGTGCGCTGGGCATCGACGACGGTTTGATCCGCGTTTCGGTCGGCATCGAAGACATCGCCGACTTGACGAAGGATCTCGAACAGGCTCTCAACTTCTGACGCAACTGCTGTTGCAGCGATCCCAAGACTGACGACGAGGGCGCCGGCGACGGCGCCCTCTTCTTTTGCGTTTCACGATGATCTCGGTCGCGCTGTCAAGCCCTGCGGCACACTTGCGAGGGCCACGATCCGAGGAATCCAAAAGCGAATCAGGGGATTGCAATGCCGAGCGACGACCCTTGCACTTGCACAGGTCCGCGTTTATACAGCGTACACCAACACGGTCACCCACAGGCACACGGGAGTTTCAAATGGCGAGCAAGAAGAACAGCAGCAAGCGTTCGATCGTTTCCTTCAAAGACCTGCAGATTGCTTATCTGCTCGACGGCATCTCGGGCGTCGAGAAGCTCGTCTCTGGCAAGAAGAACGCGGGCTCGATCCTGAAGCGCGCCCTCAAAGAGATGGGCGGCCAGGGCCGCAACGTCGACACCCTCCAGAAGTACGTCGACGAGCGCTACGGCTCCACCGGCCGCGGCCGCGCGATGCCGAACGTTGGTGAAGAGCGCAAGTACAAGGCGCAGCAGATCGGCGACGGCGGCACGTTCCTCCGCCTTCCTCTCACGCCCATCGGCGTCAAGAAGGGCGGCGTCGTCAAAGTGCGGTTCGAGTCCGACCGCGTCGTCGTCACCAAGACCTGAGCTGCGGCTCGGTCCCCAGAAGAACGGCGCCCCAGAAATGGGGCGCTTCTTTTTGTGCGCCCGACATGGGCGCGATCTTGGAGGTGAAAGTCCACCCGTAAGCTGGTCACAGCAAACGAAGCGAACCGCAGAGCGTCGATCCGCGAGGACGACGTGAAGGAAGCGGGGAGCGCAACCGCGGGCCGATGAA
>JANNAY010000132.1:0-49321 GCA_031384945.1 Deltaproteobacteria bacterium | reverse complement strand
TGCTGTTCGGCGAAGGCGTCGGCGCTCAGGCCGCTGGCCTTCCACTTCTCGAGATGAGTTCGCCACTCTGCTGACTTGGACATCCGCCGGCGCTAAGCGCAGACGCCGTCGACGTCACGACGCGGTTCGCCGGACGGATACGCGCTCCTCGAGCCTGAAGACCGTGAGCCGCTCCGCCCCGCGTTGTTGGACGATGACGACGACGCCGTCGGCGACCCTGACGTCCTCGCCGGCGTCGCCGGCGCTGTCGCCGCTGCTGTGCGACTGCCGTGAATCGACGGCCTGGCATTCTCGTCGACGGCGCCATGCAGCTCGTCGACATCGGCGCCAACCTCAGCTGCGCTTCCTGCGCTCGCTACGCATCACCGTTTCGAGGCGTGCTTCGCGTGACCGCGCACCGCGCACGACAAGGGCGCTGTCAAGGCCCGCGGCAAAGGGTTTCGACAGCAGCGCCTCACGCCCATCCCGGCGCGGCGCGTCCTTGCTCGACGTGACGGCGACGTCGGCGACCTCGTGGCGATGCTCGAGCTGAAGACCGGGCGCTGTTGTTGGACGACGACGACGACGACGACGACGACGACGACGCCGTGGGCGACGCCGACGTCCTCGCTGGCGTCGTCCACGCGGTCGTCCTCGCCGTCAACCTCTGAACTGGGGCGAATCCCGCAACGTGCCGAAAAAAAAGAATGGCGCCTTGCGGCGCCATTCCATCTCGCGGTTGTGACAGGCGCTACCAGCGACCAATAAAGACTTCGAATCGGCCTTCGCCAGACTGGGTACCGGTGAATCCTGGTCTACCGAAAGCCAGATCCCCTTGTTGGTCCCCGTTCATCTCGCCGGCAGCGATGCCCGTCCCGAGCTTGTGGTTCGAGGCCCCTCCTTCGAGCGTGAAGTCCGGCGACGAATCCGGAGTCTTCGCACCGAAGAACACACGCAGCCGACCTTCGTCAGGCGTGCCCACGCTGTCAGAGAAGGTCGGCTCACCCTCAGCGACGTCATCGATGCCGTCGAGATTGAAGTCATTTCCGATGAAGGTGCCACCACCCACCGCGTGACCTTGAGTGATGCTCGATCCGCAGTGGCCAGCGAAGGCTGTCGTCGGCCAAATTACGCTGACTGGCGTGCCACCACTAACACCCTTAAAGACGCGCAAGTAGCCAGCATTTACAACCGCACCGTTTGTGAACCCCGGTGCGCCAACGGCAAAGTCATCGATGCCATCGTCGTTGAAGTCACCAATACCCGCAACCGGTCCCAAGTGGGCATCAACTTGGTTGCCCTCCGTTGTGAAACCAGCGGGTGTCGTAGGTGTACCACCACCAGATGCCGAGAAATAAAGGAATACTTTACCCTCGTTGCTTGAGCCACTGTTGCAGTCGGGTGCGCTCACCAGAAGGTCGGTCTGGTTCAGGCCATCGACGTTGCCAGCGTTGGCGACAAATTTGCCGTAGGCTCCGCTGCAGCCGTTCGTCGTGCCGGTCAACGTCGCATGGAACTGAACCACGTTCGTCGATGTGTTCGGTTTGTAAAGAACGACATAACCACCCGACGTTGTTCCTGGCGCGCCAACCGCCAAGCTATCACCAGTCGTCGTGATCATATAACCAGTGTTGGCCAATGAAGCACCGAAATGATCTCCAGAAAACTGGCCGCCAAACGGCGTCTGTGATGTCGCGACGTTGTCCGCGGGAAAATCCGTCGTTGTTGCGGTGTAGATGCGAATCTGACCGTTGTCCGTGAGCCCAGTCGAGTCGAAATCCGGCGCACCGATGACGATCGAGCGAGCAAGCCCGTCGCCGCGGAATCGACCCACGGCAATCGCGGAACCGAAATGCTCACCCGCTTGGGTGCCAAGCTGAGTCCACGAAGGAGTCGAGCTCATCGATGTCGCTCCGAGATAGCCGAAGACTGCGCCTGAAGCCGCAGCACCGCCGTCGAAGGAGGGCGCGCCAACCAGCAGATCCATCTTCGTGTCGTTGTCGACGCGATCGACGAGCATGAACGTGCCAAGAGCCGCAAAATTGTCGCCGGAATCGTCGAACACGAAGTTTGTTGTCGAGAGACCAGCGCGCGTGCCGTTGAAGACGTCAATCGTCGCGCCAGTTTGACGACCAAGCAGAAGATCGCGAGACCGCTCGTTCGAAAAGTCGCCGCCGATTGGAGCGGTTCCACCGATGGGCGACGCGGCGCTGCCGAGCGCGGTCAGCATAACGACGGGATCCAAGCCGCCGCTGAACTTGCTGGTCGGACCGCCGCGGAAGACTTCGCACTTTCCTTCGCTGTCGATCGGCGAATTCACGGCGTCGCCGAAACCTGGCGAGCACAAAATGAGCTCGTCGTGCCCGTCATCGTTGAGGTCAACCATCGCCATGTTCCCGCCGAGGCCGTCACCAATGAAAAAGCCCGTTCCACTAAGACCGCCACTGCCGTTCGTGCCTGTGACCGGCGAATTGGCATTTGATGTCAGCGTCGTGCTGGAGTTGTCGAAGATATCGACGCGTCCGCCGTCGACATCGCCATCACCCAGAACACGTCCGAGCGCAACATCTGTGTCGCCATCGCCGTCGTAATCTCCACCGACAATGGTGACAGTAATGATGAACGAAGAGACGGGAGTTGAAATATCAGTAACTGTCTTGTTCACAAAGTTTGCGGTCGACAAGAAAGCGCCACTGGTCTTGCCTGTGAAGATGCGCAGGTTGGTTTCGGCAAAGAAGACTGCGACGTCAGTTGCCGCGTCCCCGTTAAAGTTCCGCAACAGACCCATGCCCATCGGCGTGCCCAACCCGAGCCCGCTCAAGCCCAACGTCGTGTCCGCCAAATTCGAGCCGTCACTCAGGTCAAAGACCTGCAAGCCGCTCGGGCCGAACGTGACGATGTCAGCGAACGTGTCGCCGTTGATGTCGCCGATTCCGACGTTTCTGCTCCGCCCGAATTTGGTCGAAGAGGTCGAAGAAGGATCGCGCAGCGTTTTGTCCGGCGTCGTGTTGAACGACATCGACGTGTTGAAGTGAACACGGAGACGACCCTCGTTCCCGGATTCGCCGACGCAACCGAAGACGACGTCCAAGTCGGAGTCGTGGTCAAAATCGCCGAACCCGACGGACTCGCCGCAAAGAAAGTTCGCGCTCGTCGGATCGAAGGTCGCAATGGTTGAGCTGGTCACGAGGCCGCTCGCGCTGCCGCCAAAGACAACGACTCTGCCCGTATCGGTGGCGCCGTTGTCGAAGGCTGGCGATCCCACGGCGAGATCGTTGAACCCATCGCCGTTCAAATCGCCGACTGCCATCGAAGCGCCGAATCTTGAGAGGGCGGTCCCTGAGATCGGCGTTGACGCCGTTGTCGCAAGTGGATCGATGGTCAAGGGCAGCACCGCGTCGTCGTCCATGAAGACGTCAATATTCAAGACATCATCAGCTGGCGTGTCGAAGATCGCTGCTTGCTGGCGCTGATTCCCGTCGAACACATACAAATTTTTATAGATGAATCGCACGGCGCCGCTGCTGTCGATAAAGCTAGCCGCATCTTCGGCCGTGCGAGCGACCGTCATTCCGCTGACGCGCAGCGAAACGTGTGCAACACGATTTTCATCCAACTCTACAGTGTGGAGCGTGATGACGTGTTCGATACCGATGCCGCTGTTGAGCCACATCTGGGTCGTCGTCGTGCCCTCTTGAGAAAGCTGGTCGTCGCCAATCGTGGCGGCTACCGTTTCCTCGCCATCGAGATGCAATTCGACCCGGATGTTTGTATCCAGGCGATTCACCAACGTAAACGCGCCGTCCTCGGCGACGTATGTGCGCAGCTCAGACTCGCGATTCACGAGATGCGCCTTCTCGACGCCGTCGATCGGATCGACGACGAAAGAACCATCGTGTTCCAAATCTTGAACCACGTCCGCAATCGACGGGGTCGCCTGACCCGAGGCGTTGTCCTGTTCTTGCGCCAATGCTGTTGACCCCGACAGCAGAAACCCACTCACTACACCAATGGCTACTCTCATCTCAATCTCCCTCCGTCTTCACACGTTAAATCACAGACACTGAACCAACCATTTTCCGTGTCTGCGCTCCCGCCCGATGGCGTGATTGGTTGTGGGCTCCCGTTCCAAGTCACCTCATAAACGGTGCCTGTGGGATCGGCGAGCGACATCAGCCCGTAGAGTATTTCTCCCGAGCTAGAAATTACATTGTCTGCCGGTACTCGCACTTGAATCAACGGGTCATCAAGCGACAGAAACACATTGCAGACATCGAAGTCGAGGTTTTCATTTCCTCCCCCATCTTGGGGCGGAAAAATATAGTTCACAGGTAGAAATGGCGGCTGGCCAAACGCGAGCATTGCGTTGCCGTGGAAGGTCGGTGCACCTGGTCGCTCAGTCAAATCTGCGGGCCCATCACGAGCGATGGGCGCATTCTGAAAAACAACCTGAATGACTTGAGCAGCTGGCGCGCGGAACGGAAGGTTGGCGTAGCGGGCCTCAATGACGAAGTCGGCTCCCTCTACCCTGCTCCAGACCGCTCGGAGGTCTGCGGTTGGGATGGGGGCGAACTCGCTCGGCGGCCAATCGCCTTCTGCATCGCACCAGTCGACGTCGTCTTCGCAATCCCACGGCACTGGCGGCGGGAGCGGAAGCAGCTCGCATCTCGGCCCAGCATCAGGGAAGCCTGCGTCCTCCTCGTCAGGAAATCCGGCGTCGGCATCAACGCCGGCGTCCCGCGTGTCCACACCTGCGTCGCAATCAACGCAGCCAGCATCATCGCCGGAAAGCACCACTGCGTCGCAGCCATTGCAGCCAGCGCCCAACGCTAGAAGCGCAAGCGCACAGCTGCGCGCGAACAAGCTCGCCATGTGACCAACCCCGCCCGACCGAACGGTCTCACAGTGGGTTACATGCGCGCAATCTATGGCCATTGAACCCCTCCATTTGAGGAGGCCGCGGCCCCAGATTCGGGGTGGATCAGAGGTAGACCCCAGCATTTCCGAGCAAATCTCCGCCTATGTGATTTGCCGGAGTGCACTTCGGCGAGGTGACTTCGGCGGCGGTCGATCATATCGTAATACCATTATACGGTGTGCTCGGCGTCGTCGGTCCAGCATAAATGCGGTGCTCACCACCTCGATCGTGGTTCACGCCAATGGTGCTGGGAACTCACGAGGACAGATCGCGTTGGCGACGGCCAACCCGCGCGTCTAGGCTTTGAAGCGTGCGCTCTTACCTCCTCGTCATCGTGCTCGTCGTAGCGGCTTGCGATGGTGTCGAGCCGTTGCAACTGAAGCCCGCCGACCCGCCTCATTCCGACCTCGAGCAGTGGAGCACGGGAGAAGCGAGACTTCGCGCCGTCGATCCTGGCATCACTGCCTGTCCCGGAGCCGTCGACGTCATCGACTTCGGCGCGACCACGGATGCCTGGACGATCCGCGGTGGCGCACTCGGCGTCGGGCCACGACTCTCAGCCAGCTTCCAAATCCCCGCCGTCCGAGCGCAACAAGCATTGCTCTCAACACCTGCGACGCTCCCTCCTTGCTTCGTTCCGTTGGCTGTTGACCTTCAGCTTCATGTGACAGGCGATCGAATCGTTGGTCCGTTCAACGACTCTGCGATTCTGATCAACGACACCGCGCTGGACGCCAGCCAGGTGCGCGTGGCGTGCTTGGGCGCTCGTGCATTCGGCGAGGAGTCGGTTGTCGAGATTCGCCCTCGCGGCGTCGGACTCTTGGACGACGACGAGGTGTCAGTCGCCGATGTGAGGCTGATCGAGGACCCGTCATGCCCAGCCCCAGGCACAATGGTCCCGTTCTCAGCGTGGACGGCAAATGCAGACGGTGGCACCGCCTCTTTGAGCGAACACGAAGGCACGTTTCAATTGACGGGCTGCGGCTTCGTGTCAGCTGCTGGACCACCCGCCGCAACGATTGGTCTTCCGAACCACGAGAGAAGCGCGCTCGTGATGGACGTAGCAGGGGAGCCGCTCGGAGCCGCCACGCTGGAAGTCAGGCTCGGTCAGCGACGGTTCCCACTGGCCGTTGGGCGAAACCGCGTTTGCGTTCCACGAGCTTTGGTCGGCGTGACCGTCGGTGTCGATGTCGACTTTCGATCTGATGACTGTCAGCCGGTGGACAGGTCGGTGACCTTCACGGCTCCCATCGTCGTCGACGATCCATCTTGTGACGCAGAGGCCGTCTTAGCGAATGGAGACTTTTCATCGGGTCTGGAGTCATGGCGTCACCGCGGGTTCGTTTCCGAGACGGCGGGCATCGTTCGCTTGGAAGCGCGAGCGGATTGCACACGGTCCGAACTGCAAACTGACATCAGCGTGCCGGCTTCTTCTGATCTCGCAGGGGCAGCGCTGACGATCCGCTACCAGCTCGATTCGGAACCCTTGGCCACGATTCAGACGCCGCAAGATGACTTCTTCGTCGAGGTACCGGCGAGCGCAACATTAACAACGGCGACTTTTTGTCTTCCTCAGGGAAGAGCGAATGAACTCGCGTCAATCTTGTTTCGCGCAACGGCGCGCGACGAGAGTTGCGATACGGTCGGCGACTGGCTGATCGACAGCGTCGCCGTCGAGGTGACACCAGAATGCGTACAATAGTCATTGAGTCGCCTGAACGAGCTGGACTCGCCGGCGCTTCGACACAGGCGAGCCCGCTCACGCGATGACCGAGCAGCCTTGGTTGGTCATGCGCCTCACACGCGTCTGCGTCGCCACCGAATTCGCCGACCAGCGAACCTGGCTGTAGCGCTCGACGAAGTAGGCGCATTTCTCGGCGATCATCCTGTCGGTGTAGTCGGTGGAGACGTATTCGACGGCGACGGTGGAGCCGTCGTCGACCGTGACGATGGCGTCGGGGACGTGGCGCCCGAGGTTGCGTTCGTGGCTCGCCATCTCTCCACGCTCGAGCTCGAGCTTCGCGATGAAGCGGCCGTTCTTCTCCAGCTCTTCGCGCAGCTGATCGACGGTGCGCAGAGTTTGGATGTGATGGTGCATCCGCTTCGGCGTGACGCCGGTGAGGCGCACACCAACTGCGGCCGCGCCCGTCGCGCCGAGCATGTAGACCCGGCCGCCAGGCTCCTTCGATGGCGACGGCGCAATCGAAGCCGCATGCAGGTAACCAGCGCGCGCGAGCTCATCGAGGCGGCGAACGGCGGCACGCTCGGGGTTCGTGTTCTTCTTGCCGCTCTGTGGGTTGGTGGAGAAGAAGCGCGCGGCGAGGACGTCTACCGGCGCCGCATTCACCGTGCTCAAGAAGAAGACGACTGCGACGTCGCGCTCCGTCAGCGGAATCGGATTCAGCTCGCGACGGTCGCGGGGTTGAAACCCCTCGACAAAGATGCCGGCAAGCCCAACGCGGCGTCGCTCGCGCTCGAGCGCGGCACGCTCCAAGCGCTCGGGAAGCTCTGGCGGCGCCGGGGCAGGGCGCTCTCGATCACCAAGGCGCATTCTGCTCACGGCATCACTTCAGGCTTCGCCAAGGTGTCACCTCGGGTCCGGCGTTCTCCGGCGGGATGTCGAGCAAGCCGGCATTCTTCAAGCTCTCGTGCATCCGCAGCACTCGCGCCTCCTCGAAGACGTAGCGCTTCTCTTTCGGCGACCAGATCGTGAAGTCGTCGCAAGGAAAGAAGCGCACCGCGATGCGCGAGGAGCGATCCGCCTGCACCGGCAGCAAGTCGAGAATGCGGTCAATCGCTGTTTGACGGTCGTCGACAACCACGATGTGGAAGATGAACTTTCCCGTGGTCCTCCTCTTTCTGAAAAAGATCTCGAAGGGAAACGACGGCGCAGCTGTCTTCGAAAAAACGCGCGCGGCGTACTCGGGGGGAAGGTGGATGATGGTGGGGAGCCGCTCGAGGTCTTCTCGCTTGGCGCTGTTCCAACCTGCAGCCCGGTAGGCGGCCATGACGGCGCTTCGAACCCAGCCGTGACGGGCGGCGTCTTCGTTCCAGCGCGGCGGCACCAGTGGGTTCGGAGGCGGGGGACTCAGCGCCAGCTGAGTTGCCCGACTTCGAGCCCACACGACATGACGCGTGGTCGCGAAACGCAGGCGGCGGCGGCCGAGAATTCCGCAGTCGACCAGGCGGCGCATGCGCCATTCGCGCCCCGCAGGGGTGCGAGTGGGCCATGCGAGCGCGCCGAGTGCGACCGGGCCAGCGAAGCGCCAGACCGCGAGCAGCCGAAGAAGATCGAGGTCGCCGCTCTCGAGGAGCGGCACGAGCCCCTTGCGGCGTCGTGGCGCTTCTTCTTCGGCTTCTTCTGCGACGCCGTCCTCGGCTGCGGAGACATCGCCAGATGTCGCAGCGGCCGATGACAGCGACTGCTCGAGGTCTTGGACTTTCGCCTTCGTGATGGGCATCGCGCTACGCCTCCGCCGCTGCGAGCGGTAGCGAGCACGACGGAGTCGTGCGGTGGCGCTGCGAGCGGTAGCGAGCACGGCGAAGGCGTGCGGCGGTTGCGACGAGCTGTTGCGAGGCGGGCGCGCGCAGGATGCGCGGCGCCAGAGGACGATGAGCCCTTGGCGAAGAGACCTCGCGCAGCTCAACGCCGGTAGGCGATGAGCGAGCATCAGGGATTTCTGCTTCGGGATTTCTTCTGCGGCTTTGGATTTCGGCTTCCGGCTTCGTCTTCGGGCTTCGGTTTTGGCTTCCTGCTTTCGACCGCTGAGCCGTCTTCGGCTTGGCGGTCGCTGGTCCCGTGTCACCCCCGAGTCTTCGAGGCCTGTTCCCACGCAGTCTTTCGGAGGCGTAGCCGGAGAAAGACGGAGCGGGAAGGGTGCCACGGGACCGCTCTTCTCGGACTTCGGATTGCGATCTCACGTCGTCAGACTGCACGGCGCGCCCTCTGTTTGCTGCAGGGTACTGCAGCAGATCCTTCCGGAGAAGCAAACAGGCGGAGCCTGTGCGCAGGTTCACATCCCGGTTGGGTGCTCCGTTGTGGGGGTTCGACGCTTCGGTAGAAGCGGCGGACCACCGCAAAAGGAGCAGCATGGCCATTACGCTGAAGGACATCGAGACCCTCGGGGAGAAGCTGAAGAAGGTTCCGCCGCCGGCGCCGGAGGAGCAGGCCCTGACGAAGCAGCAAGCGTTGGCGCAGCTGAAGCCGGCCATCGAGGGCATGAAGGCGAAAGGGCACACCCTCGAGAAGATCGCCAAGACGCTGACCGAGGGTGGCCTGAAGACTTCGGTCGGCGCCCTTCGCGCGCTGCTCGGCGAAGCGACGGCGAAGAAGAAGAAGGCGAAGAAGAAGAAGCCCGCCGAGAAAAAGGCGGCGCCGAAGAAGGCGACCTGACCTGGCTCATGGGTCTCCTTTGAGGATGCGGGCGCGCGCCTCTCGGAGCTTCTGGACTTCCTCCCCTCGATTGGCTTCCAGCCAGCGATGACTCCAGATCGGGAGGGCCAACGCAGGGGCGCTCCAGTTTCCGATCGCCTCGTAGCGGCCGCCGTCGGGGTGCAGCGAGCCGGGGGCCACGACGTAGTGGCCTCCAGCGCGCAGCTCGCCCTTCCACGGCAAGGGCGTCGGCGGCGCCGTCCACGTCCCGCGGTAGACGCGGAAGTACCAGTGCTCACCGCGTGACGTGCGGGTCTTCCAAGGGGTGTCGGGCAGGTGCTCCTTCGCCCAGGCCACGCCGGCGAGGTCGTCGAAGTCGGCGACGACGACTTCGGAGACGTCGCCGCAGACGACGGCCAAGCCGGCTTCTGGACCGAGCCGCCCGAGCTCGCGCTCGAGCCTGCCGAGGCTCATGCGCTCGGACTGATGGACCTTCCACGAAGCGATCGCCGGCTCCTTCGATGAAGGCTCCAAGGGGATGAGCGAGAGGCCGTCAGCGTGAAGGCGCCGGGCGCGCTCGATCGGTGAGCGCTCGTGCAGAGGCTTCACCTGGGCCGCGAGCAACTGGCGGAACGCGTCGAGGGCGACCTCAGGCGGCCGCTCGTCGAAGACGGCCTTCGGCTCGGCCGCTCTTCGTGCCTCGGCTCGCTTGCGAGCAACGAGGTGCTCGGCAGAAGCCGCCGCGAATTCTCGCAGGCGCAGAATTCGGCTCATGCGCCGACGCAGGGACCCGACGAAGTCGTTCAGCACCCGCGGCCGGGCCCGCAGGCTGAGACGCGCCTCTTCCATCAAGGCGTTGTGGTCGACGCCGCTCAGGTGGCGGCCGACGTCGGCGAGCGCGGTCCGTATCGCGGCGTCGATCGGGGGAAGCCCCTTCCCCTGCTCCTTTGCTCGCTGGCGTCCCCGCGGAAACGAAAGCCGACGCTGCCGAGGTCCCCGGCCTGAGCTCTGCCCCGTGTCGGGCTCGGGTTCTGTGAGATCGGATTTTTCGAGGTCGGTTTCTGGCGACGGCCCAGCCGACACCTCAAGCTGCAGGACGGCTTCGCTGGTGTTGTCTTCGACATCGATGGGACCGGGTTCTGGGGCGTGCGCCCCCCCTGGACCCCCCTGAGGGGGGACGTCTCCCCCCTCACCCTCTCCCAACGCCAGCTGAACCGAAGCGGCCTCCGGGCCAAGGGCCCACATACTCTCCTCTTGATGGCCCAGTGACCGACCTGCTTCGACCGGCCCTCGATCTTCCGCGCTCATCAACAGCAGTCGCCTCGGCACCGCTTCAACGGGTACCCGCAGAGCCCACTGGCTGCGCCAAGTGCTCCCACAGCGATCGACCCGCTGGGTCAGCTCCGCGAGCTCGATGAGGTCGACCAGCGCACGCTTCAGCGTCCGCAGAGGAACGGGTTGGTGGAGACCGCGCTCGAGGGCCCAGAGCGACGCGCGCTTCGCCAACTCGACCACGGGGCCGGCCCAGACGCCGCCTTCATCGGCGAGGAAGCCGAGGACGGCGGCCGCGACGTGGTCGCGTGACGTTCGCAGGCGCCGCTTTGCCTTCGTGCTCTCGCTGGGCGTGGGCCCGCCGACGTCGAGGGCCTTTTCCGACCAGGCGACAAGGTCGGCGAGCTCTCGATCGGGGAACGCGGTGCGGTCGCCCGTCGCGGCCCACGCCTGCAGGTCCTGCAAGCTCTCTTCGGGCGAGAGGCCATCCCACCGATTCGCGCAGACGAGCTTCACAGCAGCGGGGTGGCGCTCGCCGGCGGCCTTTGGCTTGCGCGCTTCGAGACTGACCTCGGTGGCCCGCCAGACCTTCTTCTGCTTTGGCAGCGTGCGGCCAATCGCGATGAAGAGCCGGGCGTTGAAGGCTTTGAGGGGCTTCGACACCGCGGCGATGCGCAGGGGCGCGAGGTCGCCGGCGACGTGCAGCACGCGCGGCGCTTCGATGCCCAGGGCTTTTGCGTGGCGGCGCAGCTCCGACGACGCCGGCATCGGCAACGGCACGAGCGAGACGAGGAGCTCGTCGGCGGTCGCCATGTCGAGAGCGCGGGCGCCGAGGTCCTCGAGCGCGAACGACAGCTTGATGACCGCCCATCGCCAGTACTGCAGCTGCTGCTGAAAGCAGCGGTGGTGGAATTCGGGCGCCGACTCCTTTGGTCGCCGCAGCGGCTCGATGGTCCACAGCAGCGTGAGCGCGTCGTCGCCGTCGACGACGAAGTGGGGCAGGGGCGTGTGGTGCTGCTCAAGCACCGCTTGGACCAGCGGCCAGAGCTCGGCACCGTCGCGGCCGAACAGCGGTAGGCGAAACCAGAGGGCAGGGAGCTCGACGAGGTTTCGCTGCTGGCGCTTCCACGTGAAGGCGCCGGGGCTCACTGCGACGGCCCGATGGAAGTCGGCGTCGGATCCGGCCCAGACCTCTTCGCCGGTCACGTCGCGCACGCACTGCACGCCCTTCTGCGGGCGCTTCGACGGAAAGCGCAGCACCGACTGCCAGAAGCAGTCGGCGCGCGCCCCGGCCTCCGATTCTTCGGATGCAGAAGTGGCGAAGTGAAAGGACACGACGGCCTAGTCCCGGCCGCCGCGACCTCGGATGGCCCCCCGTGCAAGCACGAGGAGACACCCGCGTCGGGACGCAGGCATGCAGTTCTCCAAGGCTGTCGAGGAGGAGCGTTGACGGGTGGTTGGGCCGTCAGCTACCGTTTGGGTGTGAGCCCGAGTCGGTAGCGAGAGATCGCTTCTTCTCGTCAGCAGGAAGCCCAGCCTTGGTCGGCTGGGTTTTCTGTTTCTGGGGGTTCAGGATTTCGTCTTCGGCTCCAGAGGAAGTTCAGGGGTCTTGCGAGCGGCGTGTTCGCGCTCGAGGGCTTCCATGCCCTTGATGAGGAGAATGCGGCCGACGACGGCGTCGTTGGAGTCGATGGCGGGGTTGTCTGCTTCCCAGAGGGTGCGGACACGTTCGAAGCGTGCGCTGACGTCGTCGTTGACCGGCACGCGGATGATGCGCACTGCCTTTACCCGCGGCGGCCGCCCGGGAGACTTCTTCTTCAGGATCGTTTTCTTCGTGGCCATCAACATTCCGCGCCATGGAATGTCCGTCGGTGGGCGCTGTGATGTCAACGCAGAGTTGATCGCAAGAGCGGGGATCCAGAAGAGGTTCGCCCCTGCAAGGCCTTGAGTTCACGCGGCTTTGGTCGATGACCCAGTGTTCACTTTCGAGATCGTGGAAGTGAAGGATCTCCATCGGCGGCGATCACGTCGTCGTGGACAGCCGATCTCTCTCCTGATCTCCTGACTGGATGGGCGAGCCTCTCAAGCTTTGTTCGTGCTGTCGTCGACAACTCCCGTTGTCGGTGTTCCATCGACGACGTCACTACGTGCGAGGTGGCGTGCGCGCTGCCTGTCGCGAGTGCACGTCGACGAAGGCGAAGACCCGGCGCGAGGTCGCCGGCGACCACCACGATCACGACAAAGAGCTCGTGCGTGCCCGAACGCGCTCGGCGATCGCCCGGGGCCTGCTCACGCCGGCGCCATGCATCGACTGCGGCGGCCTCGGTGTCGAAGCGCACCACCCCGACTATGTCCGCGAAGACGCGCACCTCGTCGTCGAGTGGCTCTGTCGGCTCCACCATGCCGCACGCCACGGCAAGCGGCCGTGGACGCGACAGCTCGACCTCGTGCTCTGATTTCTTCGACGCTGTGATCGCACTACAAGCACACCGCACGCGAAGAGCGGGGGCGATCATGAACCAGCCACGGCCGCCAGGTCTTGCTGAGCTAGAGGCCCTCACCGGAATCTCATTCGCCATCGTCGACGACGTCGACCGCGCCATCAAAGTGATGTCGTCGGGTGCGCCGCGGCCGCCGCGTTGTCGCGAACCCGACGAACTCGAGCAGCTCTTGGCCGCCTCGATCGACTGCTACCGCTACCAGCAAGAGGTCATGGCGGTCGCTGGCGACGAGGTCGACGACGACGAGTTCTGGAGCGCGTGGCGCGACCTCTGCGCGGGCCCCGTCTGTCGTGTTGAAGACCTGAGGGCAGCGATTCGCAGGCTTTGCGCGAGCAGAGCCGACAACGTCGACTTTCTCCTTGAGCACATCCGCGAGCAACGTCGTGCATGGCTCGCTGGTGTTCCGCGCATCACGAGCCGCTCAACGTCGACAAGCTGATTCCTCAGAGGGAGGCCGGGGTCTGGGGCAGAGCCCCAGCTCTTCGGCGACAGAGGTCTCCTCGTCGGTCGGCGCCGACAGCGGCCTGGAGGCGAGCTTCTGGGGGAGGGCCCCGCCGCTGCGGCGGGAGGGGTCACCCCAGACGCCGCCGGAAGGACGCAGGCCCGGCGGACGAGGAGGCCGACGACTGAGCGCCACGTGCAAGGCGGGCTGGAGTTCTGCGCAGATGACCGCGACGCCGTCGCCAGCAACCCACGCACGCCATCGGCGTCGACGCCGACGCGTCGGCCGTCGCCGTCGCCGCAACGTCGACGGAGCCGGCGGGTTGCTGGCGTCAGAGGCGGCGATGACGCGAGAGTCGCGGATGGTCGCAGCCCGCCTTTTCGCCACGGCAACACCTTCAACGTCAACGTCGAGCCCCTCGACGCCGACGCGTCTGAAACGAGCTGCGAGGGTGACCCCCGGCTTCCACGACGCCGTCAACGCGGCGGTGCCCGCATTCTCGATCCTCGAGTACTCGACGGGCGAGCGTCGAGAGGTCGTCGGCTGCGAGATGAACGGATTCCGCAACTTCACGCTCCGCTTCCACGTTCGCCCGCGCTGACGTCGTCACACACGCCAAGTGATCGATCACTTAGATGCAAGTGATCGATCACTTAAAAAGTCACTTGAACGGATACGTCATAATGCCGTGTCGGCGGTGCAGGTGCAGGTGAGCGAAGTCGATACCTGCACTTCTGTCGTCGCTGGCGCCCAGCACACCCGCAAGGCGAGCGCAAGGCACACAGGCGCAGGGTGTAAATAAATATACCCCTTGAAATCCCGAATCAGTGGCATCTAGCGTTGTGCCGCAGCGGTCGCGCCCAAAAGGGACCGCCCCATCGACCCACAGCTTGGCGGCAGGGGAGTCGAAGGGGCGGGCAACGCGACGCGGAGGGCGGCGACGTCGTCGACATCGTTGTGCCTTCTGCTTCACGTGTCCAGAGGACGCGGCCGCTGCGCTTTGCCCAGGAGCAGCAACATGGCCAACGACAACGACAACACCCCACAGCAGCATCCGCACCCGCGGCCGGAGGCAGCGACGTCACCGCCAGACGTTGTCGTCTTGGTAGCGCCCCTGGGCCCTGACGGTGTGGGCATGACGAACAAGACCCACGTCGCCTGCAGCGACGCTGACGGCATGCACAACAACGACGAGAAACCCGCGGTCGGCGCCGTTGACTTCGACGGCGTCGTCTACCCACTCGACGGGCCCGACGTCTTCGCCGAAGCGGTCACTCAGTTTGAGGCGCAGACGAAGCCCGAGACGAAGTCGAAGAGATGGCCGACGCTGCACGAGCTCGTCTTTGTGGTGGCGCCGGTCTGAAAGTGAGCCACGGCGCCGGCCTGAAACTGGGCCACCGTTTCGAGCTGAATAGCAGAGATTGTCGCTGCGGGTCTCTTGCCGGAGACCTCGCTTCAACAAATGAGGGACAATTCACTTGAATTGTACCTCAAGTGTTTTGGGAGCACACCCGGTGGATGGCGGACGACCACCACGGATGCCCACCGCTCTTGCAGGCCGCCAGTTTGCTTTCGGCCTGGGGCTCCTCGACGACGGCCTCGAGCACGCAGCTGAACCCGCGCCGCGGCGCAAGAAGGACAGCGCGCGCGACACGCATCCGCGGCGCGCCATGAACTCACTCGAGCGACAGCCGCTGAAGTCAGATCCAGTGGTGCCGCGCGAGCCACGCTTTGACTCCCTGCGTGACCAGCACATAGCAAAGCAGAGTCACCATCAGGTACGGCCAATAGAGCAGCGGCAGCGGCGTGAACCCGAGGTAGCGGCCGAGCGGCGTGAACGGCAGCGCGACGCCGATGGCCATCATCGTTGCGCTCGTCACGATCAGGAAGGCAGACGAACGACTCTGGAGGAACGGGATCTTGTTGGTGCGGATGACGTGGATGATGAGCGTCTGTGTGAGGAGGCTCTCCACGAACCAGCCGGTCTGAAAGAGGCTCTGGCTGTGGGCGGCGGCCTCGGGCGTCGAGACGTCCCAGCAGTTGAAGACGTAGAGCATCAGAAAGTACGTCGAGTAGTCGAAGACCGATGAGCAGGGGCCGATGAGCAGGATGAAGCGGGTCAGATCCTTGATGTCCCATGTACGCGGACGCTGGATTTGCTCGTCGTCGACGTTGTCGGTCGGGATCGCCGCTTGACCGACGTCGTAGAGCAGGTTGTTCGCGAGGATCTGGATCGGTCGCATCGGGAGGAACGGCACGAAGACGCTCGCTCCGATCACGCTGAACATGTTGCCGAAGTTGCTCGATGCTCCCATGCGCACGTACTTGATGATGTTCGAGAAGACCTTGCGTCCCTCGAGCACCCCATCGTCGAGGACGAGCAGCGACTTCTCGAGCAGGATCATGTCGGCCGATTCTTTGGCGATGTCCACGGCGGTGTCGACGCTGATGCCGACATCGGCGGCGTGGAGCGCGGGGGCGTCGTTGATGCCGTCACCCATGAAGCCGACGATGTGCTTGCGCATCTGCAGCGCCTTGATGATCCGTTGCTTGTGCGCCGGCGACACGCGCGCGAAGAGGGCGGTCTGCTCGGCTGCCTCCGCGAGCTCGTCGTTGCTCATCCTCTCGACGGCCTCGCCCAAGAGCACGCGGTCGATCGACAGGCCGACCTGCTTGCAGACGTGGCGGGCGACGAGTTCGTTGTCGCCAGTGATCACCTTCACAGCGACACCGTGCCGCTCGAGCGCGGCGATCGCGGCGAGGGCGCTCGGCTTCGGCGGGTCGAGGAACGCGACGTAGCCCTCGAGGATCAGGTCGAGCTCATCGGCCTTGCCATAGGGAGTCACGTGCGCGGCCGTCGCGCGCGGCGGGGTGTCCTTCGTGGCAATTGCCAAGACGCGGAAGCCGTCGGTGCTCAAGACCTCATGCTCTTTCTGCAACGCCTCGATGTGCGGGTGGTCCATCGGCAGAAGCTTGCCGTCGAGCCTGAAGCTGGCGCACTTGCGAAAGATCGCCTCGGGCGCGCCTTTGGCGATGATGCGATCGTTGCCCTCGGGTGTCCGCACGACGACGGACATGATGCGCCGCTCGAAATCGAACGGGATCTCGTCGACCTTCGCGAGCTCGGGGACGCGGCCGTGCGCATGGCTTTGTTGATGCGCGAGGATCGCGCGATCAAGAATGTTTTTGAGGCCCGTCTGAAAGTGGCTGTTGATGTACGCAAGGGCAAGCACCGCGGCGTCTTCGCGCAGCATCACGTCGCAGTGTCGCTCGAGAACGATCTCGTCCATCGTCAGCGTGCCGGTCTTGTCGACGCAGAGCACGTCCATCGCGCCGAGGCTTTGGATCGCGTTGAGCCGCTTGACGATGACCTTCTTGCCACCCATCGCGATGGCGCCCTTCGAGAGACAGAGGGTCACGATCATCGGCAGCATCTCAGGCGTGAGGCCGACCGCGACCGCGACTGCGAAGAAGAACGCCTCGCCCCACATGCCTTTCGTCAAGCCGTTGATGACGAACACGAGCGGCACCATCGCTGCCATGAAGCCGAGCATGAGCATGGTGAAGCGAGCGATCCCGCGGTCGAACGCGCTCTGGGGCTCTTGTTCTTGGAGCGCGTCGGCCATGCCGCCGAGGTAGGTGTCTTTGCCTGTCGCAACGACGACCGCCGTCGCTGCTCCGCTGCCGACGCTGGTGCCGAGGAAGGCGATGCTTGTCAGCTCGAGCGGCGACACATTGGCGCCTTGGTGTTTCTCGACGACGAACTTCTCCACCGGGAAGCTCTCTCCGGTGAGCGACCCCTGAATCACGAACAGGTCCTTCGCAACGATGATGCGCACGTCGCCAGGGATCATGTCGCCCGCGGCGAGCTGGACGACGTCACCCGGCACGATGCGCGAGACCAGGATCTCCTGGAGCGTGCCGCCACGAAGCACGCTCGCGTTGACCGCGATCATCGCCTTGAGCTTTGCCGCCGCGTTGTTCGCCTTGGTCTCCTGATAGAGCTTGAGACCGACGCTCAGCGCGATCATCAGCAGCATCATCGTCGCCGCGCGCGCGTCGCCGGTCGCGAATGACACAGACGCGAGCACGGCGAGCAGGAGCACCAGTGGATTGCGGACGGCACGCAAGAGCAGCGTCAGGAGCCCCAGGCGTCGGTCTCGCGCGAGGACGTTCTGCCCGTGCTGCGCCAGGCGCGCTTCTCCCTCGGCCTGGGTCAACCCCGCGGCGCGCGTGTTCAAGAGCGCGAAGACTCCAGCTGCATCGAGGGTGACGGTGTCGAGGACGGTCTGCGAGACGTGGAGCGATCGCTTCTCGTGGCTCTTTGCGAGGAGAGTCTTCGGAAGGACGCTCGATTGACTCATCGGGCGCTCACGGATGTCCGAGCACGACAGGCAAGTGGTCGCTGACGACGTCCTCGTAGTTGGTCACGTCGAACTGGAGGTGAGGCACGACAGCAGTCGACGTCGTGCTCGCGGCGACAAACGCGGTGGTGGCGACGATGTGGTCGATGAAGACGCCGCCGGGGATGAAGGTCTCCTCGCCGTCTTCGGCGAGCGCGCGAGTGGGCAGCGCATAGCGGTCCGGCGACGAAGCGAACGGAGCCCAGTCCTCGTCTTCGCGTTCGCCGAAGAAGTCTTCGTTGAAGTCGCCGAGGACGACGACGGCATCGGGCCCGTCCGCGTCGTCGACGAGGTCGCGGACGTGCGACTCGAGGAGCGCGAGCGCGTCGTGCCTGCGCTCGTAGTCCTGGTCCTCGCGCCCTGCTTTCAAGTGGACGGCGATCGCGACAAAGGTGAGCGGCGGCGCGTCGCCCTCTTGGTAGGTGAACGTGGCCTCGAGCGGCGGGCGCGGGAAGACGAAGTCGTCTGCGGTGAACAGCAAGCTGTGGTCGTCGAGCGTCAGCACCGAGGAGCGATAGAGGAAGCCGAGCTTCTGATCCGGAAAGTCGTCGCTGCCGTAGGAGTGTGTCGAAAGCAGGCCCTCATGCTCGGGCAAGCGCGCGACGAGCTCGTTGAACGCATCGGCGTCGGTGACTTCCTCGAGGGCGATGAGGTCGACGCCGAGGGACGCGACGACGTCGGCGACGACCGATGCGGTCTCCGCCGTCGACGGAAAGAAGCGGATGTTCCAAGCGCCGACGTCGAGCGCTCCTGCGACGCCGACCGCGGGAACGAGGTCTGTCGCGGGGCTGGGGTAGCCCGTGTCGTCGTCAAGGGGCGAGGGATCACCATCAGCCGCAGCGTTCGCTTCGCCAGCGCCCGGGACGCACCCAGACCCGTGCACGAGCGCGAGGAGGAGCGAGGTCACCAAGGAGAGGGAGCGGAGGTGGATCATGTCTCGGCGACGCTACGCCCGCTCTGGACGTCTGCCATCAGGAGATCCGCGTCCGCACTGCCGCTGCAGAGCCGGGACGACGGAGAGGCACGACGAACGGATTTGCGTGGTGAAACGGCATCGTGTAAACCTTGCACTTAAGGAAGACTTTGAAGGTCATGATTTGTGAAGTCAACGCAACACATATCATGCAGCAATTGCCAAGCACGTGCTGTCGCCTCTTGTGCCAAACGAGCAAGGCCCGCTGCGGCCCGAGGCGCCCAAATGAGGGAATGCTCACTTGAGATTGACCTCAAGTGTTTTTGGGCGCAAGCGGGCCCATGGCCGACGACGCACCCCGGATGCCCACCGCTCTCCATTTCTCGCAAGCGGCCACCTTGTTCTCCGCGTTGGCGAACGAGGCCCGACTGCGCGCGCTGGTCGCCCTCGCCCGAGGCGGCGAGCTCACGGTCGGTGAGCTGTTGCCGCTCTGCGGGCTCGAGCCGACTGCGCTCTCGCATCACCTGCGCATCCTGAGGCACGAGCACCTCGTCACCGGCACGCGTCGCGGGAAAGAGGTCGTCTACTCCCTCGCCGACGAACACATCGCCGCCCTCCTCGACGTTGGCCTCGAGCACGCCGCTGAGCGCGCGCCGCGGCGCAAGAAGAGCGGCGCCGGACGCATCCGGAGCGCGTCATGAATTCACTCGAGCCGACGGCCGCCGAAGACGCGGACATCGCCGCCGTCCTCGTCGGAGACGACAGCGTCGCGGCGACCTATCTCGCTCTGCTGCCGCATCCCGCGGATGTGTTGGAGAGCCTGCGCACCGTCGACGTCGAGCGCTGGCCTCGCTTGCTGCGTCTGGTGCGCGACGACGCTGAACGCGCCGACGTGGTCGCCCTCCTCGACGACGCCGAACGCGCGGCTCTGTTGCCGCTGCTGGCGCCCGGCGAGATCGCGACGCTGCTGCGCAACCTCGAGAGCGACGACGCCGCCGACGTCATCGAAGACCTCCCGACGGCCGCGCAAGAGCAGACGCTGGCGGGGCTCCCCGCCGACGAGCGAGCGGGGATCGAGCGCCTGCTGCGCTTCGCCCCCGACACCGCCGGCGGCCTGATGCAGGTCGAACGCGCGCAAGTGAGGGTCGGCGACGACGTGGCGGCCGCCATCGCCTGCGTCCGCGCCCTCGCCGACGACGACATCGCCGTCCACGGCGTCTACGTCGTCGACGACCGCGACCGCCTCGTCGGGGTCGTCGACTTGGCGCGCCTGCTCTTGCACAAGACCACCCGGCCTGTCGCTGAGATCATGGAGCCGCCCATCGCGACGGTGACGCCAGACCTCGACCAGGAGAAGGTCGCAGCGCTGTTCCAGAAGTACTCGGTCATCGCCCTCGCCGTCGTCGACGCAGAAGGCAGGATGCTCGGCCGCATCCTCCACGACGACGTCCTCGCCGTCGTCGGTACCGAAGCCACCGAAGACATCCAGAAGGTCGGCGGCGTTGAAGCCCTCTCCGGTCCCTACCTCAATGTCGACTTGAAGGAGATGCTGAGGAAGCGGGCCGGCTGGCTGATGGTGCTGTTCATCGGCGAGATGCTGACGGCGTCGGCGATGAGCTACTTCCAGGCCGAGATCGAGCGCGCGGTGGTGTTGGCGCTCTTCGTCCCGCTGATCATCTCTTCGGGCGGCAACTCGGGCTCACAAGCGTCGACGCTGATCGTGCGGGCCCTCGCCGTCGGCGACGTGCGGTTGCGCGATTGGCAGGCCGTGTTGCGACGTGAAGCGGTCGCCGGCCTCGTTCTTGGATTCCTGCTCGGCGCCACCGGCTTCGTGCGCATCTGCGCGTGGGCGTTGATCTTTCACATGTACGGACCCCAGTTCCTGCTGGTCGCCCTGACAGTGAGCATCAGTCTCGTCGGCGTCGTCCTCTGGGGCAGCGTCGCCGGCGCGATGTTGCCGTTCGCGCTGCGGCGCGCCGGCTTCGATCCGGCGAGCGCGTCGGCGCCATCGGTGGCGACGCTGATCGATGTGACCGGACTTATCATTTATTTCAGCGCAGCCAGCTTGATTTTGCTGCATCCTTGATCGTTGCGTACACCGCGCGTTGACCACGTTGTAGCTCCCGTTTTCAGGACCGCACCGTCAACCGACGCACCCGTCAGCCCCTCCGGCCGGAGCGAGAGGAAATGGATCTCGATCTGGGCAACGCTTGTCTGTGCCGGGCGTCTGTCGCCGAACGATCGCTCTCGGCGCACGGATGGGATGACAGCGTCGTGACGGAATGTGGTGCGGCGTTTTGCGGCACGCCGCGAAGTTGCCACACTGAGGCCCAATGACCCGATCCCTCCCCCTCGCCCTCGTCGCTGTCGCTCTTGCTGTCGGAGCCTGTGCCAGACCTTCAGACACTTTTATCGTCCCCGAAATGTCTGCATGTACAGGCGAATCAACCGCTACGAAACTCAAGGTGGTAACCTGGAACATCAAGTGGGCAACATTGTCCTCGCTGGAGACCCTTGGTGATCTGCTGGAAGAGCAGGACGCCGATGTGGTCGCGCTGCAGGAGGTCGACCACAATGCCGAGCGCACGGGCAACGTCGACCAGGCTGGAGAGCTCGCGGAACGTCTGGGTATGAACTACGCGTTCGCGGCCGCGCGCGAAGAGGGCACGGGTGACTTCGGCGTTGCCCTCTTGAGCAAGCTTCCCTTCGCCGACGCCGAGCGCATCGAGCTGCCTGCGCAGAACCCCCTCGAGCCCCGCGTTGCCCTCGATGCTGGCTTGTGCGCCGGCGGCCGCGTCGTTCGCGCCGTCACGACCCACATCGACGTGTTCCCGTGGGCCGGCGTCGAGAACACGCGCTTCCTTGCCAAGCACATGGAAGAGGCGGTGGGCTCCGGCAGCATGGTCATCGGAGACTTCAACGCCAGCCCTGGCGACGAGCAGGTCCGGAACGTTGTCGACGACGGCATGACCGATACTTTCCTCCCGTTTGGGGACGGCGGCACCTTCGGCGATCGTCGCATCGACTACGTCCTCGTCGATGAGCCCTTGAAGACCGTGACCGACGGCAAGATCCTCGACAGCGATGCCTCTGACCACAAGCCGATGGTCATCGAGATGACGCTCCCCGAAGAGGCTTGAGACCGAGCAGACTCACAGAAGCGGGACCAGCGTGACGACGATCGTGTCGACCGCGTCGACGTTCCGCCCGTAGAGCGTGCGCTGCCAACCGACGAGCGCCTGAAACGTGTCGCTGGCGATGACCTCGACGCCAACACCCAACACGATCTCCTGTTCCGCGACGCCGGCTTCCGGCGCCAAGATGGCGTCGAGCGGCCAGCCCTCGTGGCGACCCGTGAGCTCGAGGACGCCGGCGATGCTGTTGTTGAGGAATGGCAGGGGAGCCTCGACCGCAAGGGCCCAGAGCAGGTCCGCGCGCTGGTGGCGGCCCGCTTCATCCGGCACCGGCAGCGCCCCGAGTACGTCGAGGTGCCATACGAAGGGCTTGCGATACAGCGTGAAGCTCGAGCCACCCGTGACGATCCAGACGCCGTTGCCGAGGCTGCGGTCGACGTCACCGGTGGGCACGGTGAGCTGAAGAACAAACGTCGCGAGGCGATGTGGCGGCGCATCGGGCTCGCTCCACGCGATGCGCGTGAAGAGCAGCGTGTCGGACGGGCCGGCGCCCCGCGTCGTCGCGAGCGATTGCACCTGGGCGCCGAGCGCCAACCAGTCGAAGACGCCGGCCTCAACGAAGGCCTGGGCCGCGAAGGATCCGTCGGCCTCGACGGCGGCGAGGTGGCCTGCTCGACGAGGTCAACGGCCACTGGGGCTACGAAGACGGCCTCTATCGCTACTACCACCAGAGCTTCAAGGTTTACGGCCTGCAGAGATTCACCACGCGCATCGTCGAGGTGCTGCAGGCGCTCGCGCCCGACGAGCAGCTGAACAAGACTTTCCTCGACCTCTACACGCGCGGCACCGGCATCCAGTTCGAGCGCGAGCACAACAGGCGATGGCGCGAGGTCACTGGCCCCATCGTCGAGGCCTTCCTTCATGCGAAGTTTTTCCTCGAGATGGCCGTGAAGTACGGCGAGGTGCTCGACGAGCCGCCGCAGATGCTGCCGTCGGGTTGGGCGGCGTTCCTCTACCTCTTCAACCTGCGGTGACCGTGGCGGCCACTGCGAAATGGATCCGAATTTCGTCTACAGGGCACCAAATCCGGCTCCGTTTCACAGCAAGTTGCTGGACTCAGCGGGACTTCGAGCCGCCCAGCGCCGCGCCCAGAAGAAGCCCGGCACCAGTACCGAGAGCGACCGTGACCCCGATGCCCAGCAGCAGACCCGCGAAGCCACCCCATCCGGCGTCGTGGTCTGCGTGCTTCGCGGCGTTGGCGAGCCCGTAGTCGGGGTTGAAGCAATCAATGTGGTCGATGACAAACGAACCGTCGGATAACACCGACAAGTGAAGCGAGTCGTGTTCGCGCATTTCACGATACTGCGCGATGACGTCGGGTTTGCTGTGAGCCCACGCGGTCTTGCGAAAGGCAACCTCGTGTCCGTCGATGCGGATCGAAACAACTTCGGGGTAGCCGCGAGCAATCCATCGTCCATGGAGCGGCTGTGGCAACCATTGCGGACACGTCTTGTTATGCATCTTCCTCTCCCTCTTCTTCTTCAGGGTCATTTTTTGACATGACTTTAAACGCAGTAAACGCACTTGCAGCAGCCGCGGCAGCCGCGAGCGCCTTGGTGAGCGTCGATGTGCGGTCGAGCTTCTCGATGGCCGCTCTGGCTTCATCGAGCTTCTCGCCCAGGCGATGAATCTGAACGCCGGCGTCTGCGTAGCTGCGGCGCAGCTGGGCGTTCTCGCTCTTCAATTCATCGCAACGAAGGCGCGCCTGCTTGCGATCCGCTCGTTCCACGTCGAGTTCGGCACTCAGTTCCTGCAGCTTTTTCAGATAGGGAGCCGTCTGTTCCTCGGCAGCCTCGCGTCGACGCTTCTCTAGTTCGTGGTGCCGCTGATAAGTCGCGGCCTCGTCTCTGGCTTCGCCGAGGGCTTGCTCGAGCTGCACCACCCGCTCGAGGGCGACATCGAATTCGTTGCGCCGAACCCAGTCCCTCTGTCCTTCCAGCCGGCCCTCCGCATCGGTTCCGCGAACGAGCTCGTCGGGCTTCACTCCCAACACAGGTGCGAGCGATTCGAGGGAGGCGACGTCAGGGTTCCTGACGCCTTGGATGTAGCGGGAGATCGTTGGGGCGCTCAGTCCGCTCTGCTCCGCTAACCATTTTTGGCTGCGGGGCGGCTGCAGGGCTTCCAAAAGCCGCAGCAGCCGATCTCCGAAGGGTACGACCTCGCTCATGCCTCAATCTTAAGGCCTTGTGGCAACTAGACAAGGCGACCGTCGTTTCCAGACGATTACCACCGGAAATGTAGCGTCGTAACGCGCCGCAGCGATTTCGCGACCTCGTACACCCGCTATCGTACCGCTCAGTAGGGTCGCGTGGCATAATGGGAACCATTAATTTGGCGGAGTGAACTGAGATGGTTGCGGGGGCAGGAATTGGCTTCCTTCTCGAGAGAGCCGCGCAAGGGCAACTGTCGTTCACGACGGCAGATGTCGCTGCAGCGCTCGGCCGCTCGCCTGAAGGCACGCACTACACGATCGACGGCCTCCGCCGGCAGGGCCTCGTGGCGACGCCCACGCGAGGCTTTCATGTCGTCGTTCTCCCTGAGTACCGACGCTTGGGGTGCTTGCCCCCAGAGCAGCTGACGCCGCTGCTCTTCCGCTTCTGGAACCAGCGCTACTACGTCGGCTTGCTGTCGGCGGCGCGACTCCTAGGCGCTGCTCATCAGCAGCCGCAAGTCTTCCAGGTTGTCACCGCCAAGGCCCGCACACCGATCGAGTGCGGAAGCGTGAAGATCGCCTTTGTGGCGCGGAGGAATCTCACCAAAATGACGACGACGAAGCAGAACACTCCACGAGGATCGCTTGTCGTTTCTTCACCAGAGGCCACCGCACTGGACCTTGTCGCCTACGTCGACCGCGCTGGCGGCCTCGACAATGTGGCGACCGTTCTTCGCGAGCTTGGTCCTTCGATGAAGGTCCGCGCGTTGCGCGTGCAGTTGCGAGCCGACGTCGTCGATATGCCCGTCCTCCAAAGGCTGGGGTGGCTCCTTGATCAAGTGGGTCAACGAAGACTCGCTGCGTTGATCGAGCCGCTGGTTGCCAAGGCTGTGCACACGGCAGCGTTGTCGACGACGGCACCCATCGACGGGGCGCCGCGTGACCCGACGTGGAAGCTCTTCATCAACCACCAGCTCGAGACAGACACATGATCCCTCAAGACTCGATCACCGCATGGCGACAGCACGCGCCTTGGCCCAGCGACGACCAGGTCGAGCAGGACCTCATTCTGTGTCGAGGGCTCGTCGACATCTTCAACGACGAGCAGCTCAAGAGGGCGCTTGCGTTCCGGGGCGGCACCGCACTGCACAAGCTCTACCTGCAGCCAGCGCCGCGCTACTCGGAGGACATCGACCTCGTACAGGTCCAGCCCGGACCCATTGGACCCATCCTCAGCCAACTGCGTGTCGCGCTCGGCTGGCTCGGCAAGCCGAAGTCCGACCGAGGCCCGTCGATGGCGACCCTGACGTTCTCTGCGCGAGCGGAGACGCCGCCCAACCTCGCGTTGAAGGTGAAGATCGAGATCAACACGCGTGAGCATTTCTCCGTCGACGGTCCGCAATCGAGGGACTTCAGCGTCGACTCGGATTGGTTCTCGGGCGCAGCGAAGCTCAACACGTTCACTCTCGAGGAGCTCCTGGCGACGAAGGTGCGCGCGCTCTACCAGCGAAAGAAAGGTCGCGACCTCTTCGACCTCTGGTGGGCAGAGCAGCAGGCCAAGCCCGACTGGGACCACGTCATCGACGCGTTCACGCGGTACATGCAGCACGAAGGACACACCGTTTCTGCGGCTGAGTTCGGCAAGAACCTCGACGAGAAGCTGAAGGACAGCGGCTTTCGTCAAGACATCGTGCCACTGCTGAGACCGAGCATCATGTACGACGTCGAGGCCGCTGCGCGTCACGCCCGCGACGTCGTCGGCCGCATCAAGAGCTTTGGCTGAAGATCGCCGGTCAACCGGCCTCGAGCTTCTGTTGGCGACGAAGTTCACGACGAGCACCTGTGTCGCGAGTCCGGCGACAATCGGGCCGGCCGCAGCAGGGCTTCGAAGCCCATCCTCGACGACTGAGGTTGACCGGGTTTCCACAGAACACGCAGCGCACGTCCTCGACGATGTCTTGCAGCAAGGCCGTGAGCTGTAGACCTGCTACGGCGAGCGCATCGTTGTGAGGGGATAGCCGTAACTCAAGGTTCATCAGGTCGGCGGCGCGCACATACGCTGCATGCTTCTCGGCATCCGAGAGACGGGACGTGTCCGTCGGTGGCGTTCGAGGGGTCAACTGCAGGCGGGGCGCGGTTGCCGCGAGCCAGCCGTTGACAAGGTCTGTCAGGGCCAGCCACTGCATAAGAGCCCCGTCGTAGCTGCGCCCTTCTTCGGTTTCCGAGGTGGCTTCTTGGAGGAGCTCATCGATCGTCCAGAAGCGGCCCAGGCAGGGAATGGGCTCCGACGATTGGCGATAGCGCTGGCGTTTTGCGAGCCGAAGATGCGCCGCGAAGGCAACGATGAGGCGCGCCCGACGGGCCCACTTCATCACCGCTTCGATCGGTGCGCACGACGACCGCTCAAGAGCCCGTGGTCGCTGACAACGCGTTGGTGCTTCGATGTCGGCGAGGCGGCGGCCTTCAGTCATCGCGTACAGGAGGCTGCGGGGGCTCCCTTGTGGGCCCCGCTTCTCCGCGCGCCAAGCCTTGGCCAGGATCGCGTCTTGGTGGGTTCCGCTGCCGTGGGCTGCGCCGCAAGCACAGATGTAGACCGCGCCAATACTTCGCAGTGTCTTCGGCGCATCTCGCAATGGATGCCTACTCGAGGCGAGCCGCCAGAGGCCTTCAAGCGCCTGGGAGCGAACCGGAAATTCTCCCGTCGAGGACCAGCGCAGCCAAGCGCTGCCGGCGGCCTCGATGACATCGACATCGCCGACGCCATCTGCCCACGCGTCGATCGGTCCAAGTGTCGTCGCAAATCGAAGTCGAAACGATGGCTCCTTGTCAGCGTCGCCTCCGAGAAATCCAGCGCGCTTCAGCATCTGGAGTTCCTCAGCCTTTGGTTGCCGCCTGTCCGATTTTGACCGAAGTTGTGTCATCGCCCGACAGCGTAGATGGCCACATGCTCCAAACAACAAGGAGCCCCGATGACCGCGCCAACTGATGGAACCCGCGATTTGCTTGTGAAGGTCTTGGCCGCTCTCACGAGCGACTACTGGTTGTCGCGCGAGACCGCGCTGCACTTTCTTGTCTCCGGCGATCTCGACGAAGCGGTCGTCGACGCCATTTGGCGAGAATATTGGGGCCGAGGAATCTTCGACGCCGACTAGCTAGATGTCGTCGGCGGATTTTCCGACCAAGCCGGCATTCGCCCACCAACTCCTTCAACGACTGCTCATTCGCAGAGGTTCGGCGCCTCGAATGCGCACGGCTGGCCCTCGACCGGCAAAACCGCAGTCAGACCTCGAGCGCAGGCAATGACGTCGTATCTCGGCGAGCACTGCAGCTCGTCGAGTGGCACGCGCTGTGTGGGGCATGACGCCCCAATCGAGCTTTCGCTCCCCGATCTTTCGATGATTGTGACGGGCGGGCGCCCTGTTGGCGGTGGCACGGCCAGTGGAGTGAGAAGGCGCGCGCGGCAAAACACGCGCTCCTGGGGACTCGAACAACATGAAATCACTCGCTTCCGCGCCGCTCACGCGCCGCCTCTCTCCCGTTGTCTGCACGTTCATCGCCCTCGCCACCGGCGCGTGTGCAGAGTCGGTGCAACGGCCGGCACGCACGGCGTCCTCGTCGTCGTCGTCGCCGCTCCTGCTCGGCCTTGCCGGCGACTTCAGCGTGCTCGCCGCCACCACCGTCACCAACGCCGGACCGACCACGCTCGCTCGCGACCTCGGCCTCTCCCCCGGCACGGCCGTGACGGGTGGCCCCGTCGTGCTCGGCGCGGTCCACGTCGCTGACGATGTCGCCATCTCTGCGCAGCTCGCCGCCGGCGCCGCTGCGGCCGCCCTCGCCGACCTCGCCTGCGACCACACCCTGTCGACGCCGGACCTCACCGGCCTCAACCTCGTCGCTGGCGTCTATTGCTTCGACGAAGGCGCGCTCCTCACCGGCAGCGTCACGCTCGACGGCGCTGGCGACGGCGCGAGCGAATTCGTCTTTCTCGTCGGCAGCACCCTCACCGTGGTGAGCGGCGCGTCGGTCGTGCTCATTCGCGGCGCTCAGCCGTGCAACGTTCATTGGAACATCGGCAGCGCGGCGACAATCGGCAGCAACGCTGTCGTCGTCGGCGACCTGCTGGCCCTCGCCAGCGTGAGCCTGCAAACCAACGCGCAGCTCCACGGCCGCGCCCTGGCCCGCACGGGCGCCGTCACCCTCGACAGCAACATCATCGTCACCAGCGACTGCGTCGACATCGCCGTCGAGGTCGGTGAAGGCGAAGGCGAGAGCGGCGAAGGCGAAGGCGAGAGCGACGTCGGCGAAGGCGAAGGCGAAGGCGACATCGGTGAAGGCGAAGGCGAAGGCGACATCGGTAAAGGCGAAGGCGAAGGCGACATCGGTGAAGGCGAAGGCGAGGGCGACATCGGTGAAGGCGAAGGCGAAGGCGACATCGGTGAAGGTGAAGGCGAAGGCGAAGGCGTCAGCGAAGAAGTCTGCGGCTGCGTCGACTTTCTCACCGACATCGACAACTGCGGCTTCTGTGGCAACGCCTGCGGCGAAGGCGCCACCTGCGACAACGGCGTCTGCAACGGTGGCTGCGAGACCTGAGCTGTGCGGAAGGAGAAGGAAGAAAGCAGGAAGACGCGGAGCCGTAGGGCTTCGCGTCCTTCTTCTTTCGCGACGCACCACCACAACTGAGCAATTCGACGGTAGCTGCGGCTGCCAACGAGGACACAGCCGAAGCAACGCGGGTTTCGTCGAATGTCCTTAGCGATGATCGCGCTGCTGCCTAGTTCGGAGGTGGGTGCTTTTGCAGTTTTCTCTGCAACGACCGTCGATGAATCTTCAGCTGTCGAGACGCCGCCGAGATGCTGCCGCCGCACTCCGCGAGAACGCGGTGGATGTACTCCCACTCCTGTCGCGCCAGGCTCGGCAACTCCGACGCTGGCCCCGATGACGTCGACGCCGACGATGCTTCGGTCGACAGCGCGGCGACGAGGTCGTCAAGCGATACAGGCTTCTGCAGGTAGTGCGCAGCGCCGCGGCGCATCGCTTCGACCGCGGTGGGGACGCTGCCCCAGCCCGTCAGGACAACGACGCGGGTGTGCGCATCGAGGGCGAGCAGCGTATCGATGAGGTCGAGGCCGCTCGCACCCGGCATCCGCAGGTCGACGACGGCGAGCTCCGGCGGATCCTCCGTCGCCAACGTCGTGGCCGCGGCGACGTCGCCGGCGACGCGCACGTCGAAGCCGCGCTCTTTCAGCTCACGCGCCATCAGCGTCCGCAGCGTGACGTCATCGTCGACGAGCAGGAGCGAGGCGTCGCTCACGACGCGCCTCCGCTGGAGAAAGCGATGCGCGCCGTGGTCCCGATCTGCGGCGTCGACGACAGCGTGAGTGCGCCGCCGGCGGCCTCGATGACGGTGCGGGCGAGGAAGAGGCCGAGGCCCATGCCTTCGCCTGGCTCTTTGGTGGTGAAGAACGGCTCGCCAGCGTGCTGTAACACGTCGGCGCTCATGCCGGCGCCGCGGTCGACGACGACGGCGGCGCCGCTCTCGACGAAGACATCGACGACGCCGGCGTCGGCCTGCTGCGCGTTCTTGACGATGCCGCGCAGCGCGAGCGTCAACGCGCGCCGCGGCCCGCTGACGTCGCCGTCGCCGCGATCGACGACGTTGACGCGCTCGAGGCCGACGACGGCGTCTCTCACGAGGGCAGAGACGGCGAACGTCGAGAGGGGTTCACCGCCGGGAGTGCCAGCGTCGGCGGCGAGGTGCGTGAGCACGTCTTTGCACCGACGCACTTCGGCTTGCAGCAACGCGGTGTCGTCGAGCAACGTGGACGGCACCTGAGCGGTCGCGACGTGACGAGCAAGCGCGTCGGCGATGACCGAGATCGTCTGCAGCGGGCTCGCCAGCTCGTGCGCGGCGCCGCCGGCGAGCGTGGCCAACGATGCGAGACGGCGGCCGCGCTCGTCGAGCTTGCGCAGCTCTTCGCGCCGCACCTCGTGCTCGTCGAGCGTCTTGCGCAAGCGGCCGACGAAGACGACGACGAAGCTGGCGGTGATGGCGAACGCGATCCACATGCCGCGCACGTGGGCGGCGAAACCGGGCCCGTGCATGAGGTGCATGTGCTCTTCGGGGTCGAAGACGCCCGGCGCGAAGAGCACGCCGTAGGCGGCCATGGCGACGACGGTGACGGCGATGGCTGCGACGCGCGGCAGGGCCACGGCGACGGTGGCGACGTGCACCATGTAGAGCAGCGTGAACGGGTTCAGCGGTCCGCCCGTCATCGCCAACAAGCCGGTGAGCAACCCGAGGTCGACGACGACGGCGGCGGTGAGCGTGCGCTCGGCGAAGCGCGGGCCGCGGGCGCTGCCGGGCCGCGACCACCACTGCAAGAGCAGGTTCGAGACGGCGCCGACGACGACGATGGCGATGGCGCCGGCGAAGAAGTCGCTGAGGGCGCCGGTGATGGCGATGACGACGAGCTGGCTGACGAGACCCGCCCAGCGCAGCCCCAACACCCAGCGCAGGCGCAGGCGCGCAGGGTCCTCGAGCGACGGCGCCGACATCGACGACGCCGCGCTCACCAGTCCCTCGACAGCGAGAGCGAGACACGGGGGCCGTCGTCGACGCTGCCGGCGATGCGGACGGGGACGGCGACGACGAAGGAGACGGCGACGTCGAGGGCGGGCTCGACGGTCACGCCGACCTCGGGAGCGACGGCGGCGCGGCCGTCGTGGCCGTCGACGGCCGCGGCTCGGCTGCTGCCAGCGATGAGCGCGGCGGCGCCGGCTCTGACGCTGACGCTGTCGTTGGCGCGGAGAAGCGTGAAGGCGTGGACCTCTGCGACCGTGCCGCTCTTGAGGGTGGCCGCGCTCCAGGCCGGTGCGCTGCCGGCGGCGACGCCGACGAACGTCAACGTCGGCGACGCCAGCCACGTCAGTGTCGTCGTCAGCTGCGCCGCCAGCTCGGCGTTGCCCGGCTGCAGGTGCGACGACATGGGCGCGCCGTTGTCATCCCGCAGCAGCGTCGTCGTCGGCGCCAACAACCCGAGGCGCAAGCTGCCCGTCAGCCGCGGTCGATAGCGGCGATCGCTGACGACGAAGCGGACGCCGCCGCCGACGTCGCCAACGCCAGCGCCCCAACCCTCGAAGTCTTCGCCGTGGAAGCCGGCGCGGACGCCAACAGGGACAAAGGCGTCGACGACGACGCGGTCGTCGACGGCGCCGCTGACGGCGAGCGCGGCGGTCGCGCCGACGGCGGTGCTGTCGACGGCCTCGTGTTCCACCGTCGAAGACGTCGACAGCGACAGCGTCGTGCGCAGCCTCCCCGCGAAGGGCTGCTCGGCGCCCGCAGGCAAGGCGGCGTTGGTGCCGCAACCGCAGACCGCGCAGGCGGCCACTGGCGACGACGCAGTCGTGACGACGACGATCAGAGCGACGAAGACGACGGCCAGCCAGCGCATGCCGCGCTCGTAGCGCCCGCAGGTGCCCGTGGGCCTGAGACACAGCGCCGCAGGGCAGCGCGCCGCGGTCGCGCACACAACGCGCACCGATCGCGCAGCGTCGTCGTCGATCCCTGAGGCGCCGTGTCGCAGTTCCATGGACCCTCGATGCTTGGCACGGTGCCCTCATGTTGAAAGCCCGCATCCCCTCTTTCGCCGCCGCCCTCGTCGTCGTCGCCGCCTGCGCCGCCTGCCCCGCCCCCACGAGCGAAGGTGAGGGCGAAGGCGAAGCAGATGAACCCAAAGACGTCGCACTGCGCTTCGCCGCCCGCGTCAACGGCGCCGACATCGACTGCAACGCCACCTACGACAACGTCGGCACCACCGCGTCGACGCTGACGGTGCACGACCTGCGCTTCTACGTGTCGAACGTCGCGCTCTTCGCCGGCGCCGACCGCCACGACGTCGTCATCGACGAGGTCGCGCCCTTTCTCGGCAGTGGCGTCGCGCTGATGGACTTCGAAGACGGCACCGGCGCCTGCGCCGACGCCGGCAACGCCGCCAAGAACGACGTCGTCAGCGGCGTCGTCGACGCCGACCTCGCCTACGACGCAGTCGAGTTCGACGTCGGCATCCCTGAGGAACAGAACCACCTCGACCCGGCGACGTTGGCGCCGCCGCTCAACATCTCGTCGTTGTTTTGGGGCTGGACCGCCGGCTACATCTTCCTCAAGACCGACCTGTCGTCGACGGGTCAGCCGGGCGGCTTCTTTGTGCACATCGGCAGCGCCGTCTGTGAAGGCGACGGCGCCGACGCCACCTGCGGCGCGCAGAATTTGCTGCACGTGCGCCTCGACGGCTTCAACGCCGACAGCACCGTGGTCTTCGACCTGGGCACGGTGCTCGAAAACGCCAACATCGACGAGAACGCCGCGGCGTCGGCGCCGGGCTGCATGTCCGCGCCCGACGACACCGACTGCCCGCCGATCTTCGACGCCTTTGGTCTGCCGTTTGGCGGTGGCGCGGCGCCCTCTGCGTCGGCAGCCTTCACGCTCGAATGACGCGCTCTGCGGCCACCCTGCCCTGCTTCGTCGCGCTGGTCTTCACGACCGGCGCGGCGCTGTCGGCGTGCGTGCCGCAGCCTGCGCCCAAAGACGACGTCGACGCCGGCTTCGTGCTCGAGCTGCCCGCTGCCTTGCCCCAGCCTGCGATCCCCGACGGCAACCCACTCAGCGCCGAGAAGATCGAGCTGGGGCGGCGGCTCTTCTACGACAAGCGGTTGAGCGTGAACGGCACCCGCAGCTGCGGCAGCTGCCACATGCAGGCGCGCGCGTTTACGTCGGGGCAGAGATTCGGCGCCGGCGCCACCGGCGAGGCCACCGGACGCAACGAGATGACGCTGGTGAACGTCGCCTACGCGCCGGTGTTGACGTGGGCCGACCCCGCGCCCCGCTCGCTCGAGGTGCACGCGCTCATCCCGCTCTTCTCTGAGCGGCCCGTCGAGCTCGGGCTTACCGGCAGCGATGAGCGCGCGCTGCAGACGCTGCGCGACGATGCCGACCTCGCCGCCCGCTTCGCCGCCGCCTTTCCCGACGCCGCCGCCGCCGGCGACGCGGTGTCGCTCGACACCGTGACCAAGGCGCTGGCGAGCTTTCAGCGCACCATCTTGTCGGGCGACGCGCCCATCGATCGCTTCCTCACCGGCGGCGACGACGGCGCCATCAACGCCGACGCCAAACGCGGCCTGCGCTTGTTCTTCGGTGAAGACCTCGAGTGCTACCACTGCCACGGCGGCTTCAACTTCACCGACAGCGCCGTGCAGGCGAGCAGCGCGTTCGTCGAGGCGCCGTACCACAACACCGGGCTCTACAACGTCGACGGCGCTGGCGCGTACCCCGCCCGCGACGAGGGCCTCTTCGGCTTCACGCAGCGCGCTGGAGACATGGGCAGGTTCAAGACACCGACGCTGCGAAACATCGCGCTGACCGCGCCGTACATGCACGACGGCAGCATCGCCGACCTCGACGGCGTCCTCGACCACTACGCCCGCGGCGGCCGCGCCATCGCCGATGGAGACGACGCCGGCGACGGCCACGCGAGCCCGCTCAAAGATCCATTGGTGAAGGGCTTCACGCTCGACGACGACGATCGCCGCGCCATGCACGCGTTCTTCGACGCGCTGACCGAGCCCGCGCTGTTGACGAAGCCCGCGCTGTCGCCTGCGTTCGATTGCCCCGCCGACGACGTCGTCGCCTGCCCCGCCGCGCCGCCGAGCTTCGCCGCGGATGTGCAGCCGCTGCTCGAGAAGAGCTGTCTCTACTGCCACCGCGTCGGTGGCGCCGCGGCCAGCGAGCTGCTCGAGAGTCACGCCCAGGTGCACGAGCTGCACGACGAGATGCTGTCGCAGATCGCGTCGTGCGCGATGCCCGCCGATGCCCGCCTCAGCGACGACGAGCGGCGCGTGTTGCTCGAGTGGCTGGCGTGCGACGATCCCAACAACTGATGCGAGGCACCATGCGCACGACCTCTTTCTCGCTCGCCTCACTCGCTTCTGCTGGGCGTCGCTTCGGCGCTCTGGCCGTCGTCGCAGCGCTCGTCGGCTGCGGCGAAGAAGCGAAGCCTGAGTGCGACACCGCGGTCGCCGGCACCGCCACCGACGAGGTCGTCCGTGTCTTCGCCGACCTCCGTGAATTCTCCGTCGACGATCCGGCGGCACCGAAGCTGAGCGTGCCGAGCGCGGCCCAGACCTTCTCCGCGGACGACGCCGCACCGACATTCTCGTGGAGCGACGAGCTGGCCGTCGTCACGCCGCTGGTTCCCCGTGCGCCCGTCGGCCTGCCGCCGCTTCACGCGCGTGAGCCCGGCTGGCTCGAGAGCGTCTCGCATCTGTTCATCGGGACCGCTTACGCACACCTGCCGCCGGTCACGGGCGGCATGTACCTGCTCGAGGTTCCCCTCGACGGCGAAGCGTGCCCGTCGCGCATGTTGACGTCGGAGCTGTCGTTCACGCCTGACGACACGCTCTGGTCGCAGATGAAAGCGACCGGCGACCTCTCGTTGACGATGACCAGCGCCTACCTCGTCGAGGGTCGCGTCACCGAGGGCCCCTACCAGTCGACGCGCAGCTTCTCGGTCCGCTGATCGCGCGCGTCAGCTGCGTCACTCCGGCGCGTTGCAAGCGAGCCAGTGCAAGACGACTTCGCGTTCGTCGGCGTCGAGGTCGGCGACGCCGGCGTCGGGCAACGGCATCAAACAGTTGATGAGCTGGCCGAGCACCGCGCCGCGTCGGCGAAAGACGTGGTCGTAGGTGTCGAGGGGCTTGTTGTCTTCGACGCCGCCGGGGCCGTGGCAGCCGGCGCATTTGACGGCGAAGACGGCTTCGACGTCGGCGTAGACGGGCGCGGGTTCGACGCAGTCGTCGGGCAAGTCGTCGGGGCAGCCGCCATCGTCGACGACGACGCCGGCGTCGACGCCCGCGTCGTTGCTGTCGACGTCGACGGGGCAGCCCGCGACGAAGACGACGACGCAGGCAACGACGGCGCTACTGCACAGGAAACGCGGGAGCGACAAAGTCGGCGCCTCCATCGATGGTGACCTGCAGCTCCCAGTCGCCGGCCATGATCAGGTCGACCTCGCGCAGCTGGTAGGTGCCGTCGCCCTCGTCGCTGACGTTGGGCTGCACCGTTGGACCATGTCCGTGCAGCGGCATCCACGGACGCACCGCGAGGTCGAGGCCGGCCACGCCCGCGCCTTCGTCGTCGACGACGCGCAAGGCGAAGGGGACGAAGCCGACGGGCGGCGGCTGCGGGCTGCTGCGCAATTCGACGTGGCGGCCGCTGTTGCTGTCGACGACGACGAGGGCATCGGCGGGAAAAACGACGACGTCTTCGCCCTCACCTTCGCCGGTGACCGCGCCTTCGCCCTCGCCCTCGCCTTCGCCGACGGTGCAGCCGGCAACGCAGCCGACAACGGTGACGACGACGAATGCGACGGCGCTACGGCACATCGATGAAGAACGCTGCGTGGCCGTGGGGTGAGGTTTCGCCATCGGCGCAGTCCTCGAAGAAGTGAAAGCGGACCGTCCAGCGACCGCTCTCGTCGAACTGTACGCCGCTGATGGTGTACGTGCCGGCGGGATCTTCGACGGTGGTGCCGCCATTCACGCCGTGGGTCTCGTCGAGAAAGACCTCGGCGCGGACGTTGGCGCCGGTGATGGCGGCGCCGCCGTCGAGCGCTGTCGGCGTGACGACGAAGGTGGCGTCCTGGTCGACGACGACGCCGTCGACGTTGAAGGCCACGTGGTACTTGCACTCGTCGTCGTCGCCAGCGGCGTTGAACAACGTGTCGCCGTATTCGTCGTCGTCTTCGCCTTCAGCGGGTTCTTCTTCGCCTTCAGCGCAGGCGGCTTCGTCGACGGTGATGACGGTGGCGCCGCAGTGGGCGTCTTCGTCGCCATCGACGGGGCCGCCGCTGGTTTCGCCTTCGCCTTCGCCTTCGCCTTCTTCGCCTTCTCCTTCACCGTCAGCGGCGGGACAGGCAGCGAGGACAACACCGGCAGCGATGCCGGACAACAGAAGCAACCGAGTCAGCATGGGCGAACCTCCGAGGGAACGCCTACTCGCGTGAGCCGGCGGAGGGGATGCGACACAGCACCACAGGCGACGAAGGAGAGGCGACTCTTGCCGTGTCGACGTTCTTACGGTCGCGCGCGATGGCCGGTTCGGCGGATCAGTCGATGTTCTGCGACGTGCATTCGCCTTCGCCTGTGGCGTGCACCAGCGTGCGCGACAGCGCCGACACGAAGTCGCCGAGGTTCTCGACGCCGGCTTCGCCACCCGTGCCGTACTGGTCGCCGGGCAGCTCGGTGAGATCGACGGCCTCGAGCTCGGCCATGGTGACGAGGCCATCGTCATCGCCATCAGCGTCGACGATCGCGCTCAGCCGCGTCTTCGCCGAGGCGTTCTGCAGGTCGTCGTAGAAAAGGTGGTCGCCGTGGATGGTCAGCTCCCACGTGCCCGAAGCACCCGACGGCACGACGACGCCGGCGCCGCCGTCAGCGGTCTGGCAGTCGTGAAACAGCGTGCTGGTGGTGAAGCCCCAGGCGAAGTCTTTCTCGTCACCGCTGCGGTTGACGGTGCCCTCGACGTAGACGGAGAAGCCGCCGTCGGCGAGAATTTGCAGGTCTTCGTCGGTGACGGCATCGGTGCCCTTCGCGGGCGTTCCTTCGGCCGGCTTCACTTCGGCCGAGACCTTGTCCCAGCGACGCGCCTCGATCTCCGGGAAGCTGGTGACGTCGTGACGGCCGGCCTCGTGCATGTTGAAGACGACGGGTCCTTCGAAGACGTTCTCTTCGTCGCTGCCCTCGGCGCCCACGGTCAGGTTCGAGAACGTGATCAAGAACTTCGAGTACTTCACGTCGCTGTCCGGCTCCTGTGTGAAGACCTCCGACGGGATCTCAGTGGGGATGAAGTCTTCACCAAACGTCGTGACGTCGAGAGAGCCGGTGAAGCCGCAGCCTGAAACAGCAGCGACGACGAGAGGCGAGGCAAACAGCAAGACGCGCATGTCAATTCTCCGTGAACGTGAAGGTGAAGGCGAGGGTGCTGTCGCAGCCGCGCTCAAAGGCGTTGAAGGGCTGCGTGTCTGCGACGAGGGCGCCGTCTACGCCGGCGCCGGTGTCGACCTGGGCGAAGTCGATCTTCTTCACCAGCTCGCCGAATTGGACTTCGATGTGGTCGCTGCCGCCGGCCTCGGCGACCTCGGCTCTGACGTCGATGCCTTCGACGGCGGCATCTTTGTCGAGGCTGCCGTGAAAGGCGGTGTCGACGCCGTCTTTGTGGGCGACGCCTTCGACGACGATGGCCGCCCCGTCGAGGTCGTCGCTGTTGCTGAAGCCGATGCTGGCAGAGCCATGGTGGCCGGTGACGCCGTCGACGTCGCCGAGGACGACGTCGCCTGCGAGTAGGTCGACCGTCGCGTCGTCGAGCCACTCACCCTTGGCGTCGCCTTCGGTGTAGTGGCCGGGGTGTGCCAACGCGGTCGGCATGCCGAGCACGGCGTCGATGAGCTGCTGCGGCACATCTTTTGGACGCTTGTGAAACGAGCGCGCGTCGCCGAGCACGACGTCGCCCTCGAAGAAACGAATCGGCCCGACGTGCACCTGCGCGCGGGTGATGTCGACGACGTAGCCGTGCTCGTTGTCGATGCCCGTCGGCGTCGACCCCGACATCGACAGCGGCAACGTCACGCGCGACGGCGGCGCTTCGGCAGCGGCGCCGTCGCAGCCAGCGCCAACGCCGACAACGACAGCAAGCGAGAGAAAGAGAGAGGCGCGGTGCATGAGAGACCTCACAAGCGGACCGAGAGGGTGAGCTGTCCAGAGAAGGGGGCGGCGACGGTGACGTGGTGCTGCGGCACGAGGCGGCCGTCGTCGTCGGGGTCAAAGCGTGAGGCGTAGACGAATTCGCCGTCGAAGAAGTTGGCGTTGGTGAGGTTCTGCACCTCGGCCGAGAGCTCGACGGCGCCCCAGCTCAAGCCCGTCGACAGCTCGGCAAAGGCGACCGGCGCGCTCTCTTCGTCGAACGGCAGTGGGCGCGGTCCGATGGCCGAGACGCCGAGGGCGACGCGGCCGCCGACGGGACCGTTGATGGAGAACGCGTCGAAGTTGAAGAGCGCGTTGTGCAGCTCGACGTCGCTGCGCATCACAATCGGCGGCGCGTACGGCACCGGCGTGTTCTCTTCGAGCACGCGCGAGGCGACGAAAGTGCCGCTCGCGCGGACGTTCAACCACGGCCGCGGCTCGCTCTCGAGCAGCAGCGCCGCGCCACCGCGCAGCGAAGGACCGGTGAAGATGTTGGCGCCCGAGGCGTGGTCGAAGATGCGGTCGAGCGCGACGTAGGTGGTGAAGACCGACGCCGTCGCACCGAGCACGAGGCTGCCGTCGTCGCCCGTCCAAGCGGCTCGGGCGCCGACCTCGCCGGCGTGGACGTCGGTGAAGGGCGAGACCTCACCGTCACCGAGGCTGCGGGCCTGCGGTGAGCGAAAGCCTTCGCCGTAGGCCGCGAGCAGGTGCAGCCACGGCGTCGTCGTCCAATCGGCGCTGAGCTTCGGCCCGAGGTGCACGCCGAACGCGTCTTTGTGGCGGGGCAGCACGTCGTCGTCGCTGGCGCTCGACAGCGGCAGGCGATCGTCGACGCCGACGTTCAAGGCCTCGAAGCGCAGGCCGCCGCGCAGCACCAGCGACGTGATCGGGCGCAGCGTGACGTCGACCCAGGCACCGAGGTGGCCTTCGTCGATGGCGGCGTCGATCTCGTTCTTGTAGGGCGCGCCTTCGACGGCATCGAGGCGCTGCTGCCGCTGGTCGACGTCGTCGAAGCGAGCCTCGCTGCCGAGCTCGACCTTGAGCGGCGCGGCGAAGACGCCGGTGTCAAAAGACTGCTTGTGCACGACGCGGCCGCCAACGAAGGCGAAGTTGTTGGTTTGTTCGATGCGGTCGCCAAGGTCGGCGTCGAGCAGGTAGCCGGTGAAGTCGGAGCGCAACCGCAGATCGCGCAGGCCGCCAAAGAGGGCGACGCTCGAGCTGCCGCCGCCGTCGTCGTCGAAGCTGGCCTCGAGCAACGCCTGGTGCCTTGAGGCGGCGCCGCCCTGGTCTTCGTCGTACGAGCCGTAGCGGTCGATGGCGCCGCTCTCGAGGTCGTCGAGCACGACGACGCCGGCGGAGGCGAAGCGCGACGATGACGACGACGCCAAGACGCGCAGCTTGAACGCGTCGAGGTCGAACACCGCCTGTGTGATTGCGCTGGCGCGCAAGAACGCGCGGGCGGGGCCGAAGCCGTCGCCGCGCACGACCTCGACGCCGGCGAAGGTCTCGTCGGGTTGTCCTTCGGGTGCCCAGAGCACGACGCCGCGGGCGAGACCGAAGTTGCCGTACGAGGCGCGGGCGAGCACGCCGCGGTCTCTGACGCCAAGGTCGACGTCGACGGAGCCGGCGACGGCGAAGTCGCCTTGCTGCGGCGAGTACGGTCCTTCTTCGACGCGGAAGCTCTGCACGACCTCGGGAAACAAGAAGTTGAGGTCGGCGTAGCCCTGCCCGTGGATGTTTGAGACCTCGTTGATGGGGATGCCACCGACGTGGATCTCGACGTCTTGGCCGTGCTCGGCGTCGAAGCCGCGCAAGAAGAGCTGGTGCGCTTTTCCTTGTCCGCTGTGTTGCGAGAGAAAGACGCCGGGCGCGAGCCGCAGCAGATCGGCAGCGCTCGCGCCGCCCGCGAGCGGCACCTGCGGCACGTCGATGCGAAAGTCGGCGCTCGTTCGCGGCGCTCGGCGCGCGCGCACGGTGCTCTCGGCCGGCGCCTTCTCTACCGGCGACGTCTCTGAAGATGTCTCTGGGGCTGCCGTTGGATCCGTGGCGGTCTCTGCCGCCGCCGGCTCCTCCGTTGGCGCGACGTCGGGCGCCACGGCTTCAGGCGGCGCCGTCTCTGGCGTCGTCGAAAGCAGGCAGGCCATGGCAACAAAGGGCAACACGCGCCGCAGGTACTGGCCAGCCGGGTGTTCAGCCTGCGACCTGTTGTCGCAGGTCGGCGATCGCCGTCACGCCGCCGACCTTGACGCCGTCACCGCGCCGGTGGGCGCTTCTGCAGCTTTCGTTGCAGCGAGCGTCGGTGCAGGCCGAGGCGCCGCGCCGCCGCCGAGACGCTGCCCTCGCACTCAGCCATCACCCGCTGGATGTACTCCCACTCCTGTCGCGCGAGGCTGGGCGTGCTCGGCCCATCGGCGGCGCCGTCGTCGACGTGCGCATCAGCCTCTTCGCCGAGCAACGCACGCAAGATCTCGTCGATGTCGGCGGGCTTCTGCAGGTAGTGAACGGCGCCGCGCCGAAGCGCATCGACGGCGGTGGTGACGCTGCCCCATCCCGTGAGCACGACGATCCGCGTCGCGGGCTCGAGCGCAAGCAAGCCGTCGACGAGGGTGAGCCCCGAGCCGGCGCCCAGGCGCAGGTCGACGACGGCGAGCTCCGGCGCGTCTTCTTCGGCGAGGGCGAGGGCGCCAGCGACGTCGCCCGCGGCGCGCACGTCGAAGCCGCGGTCGGCAAAGGCGCGGGCGAGGCGATCACGAAAGACGTCGTCATCGTCGACGACCAACAAGCTCTGCCCCTTCATGCGCTGAGCTCCACGGTGGCGGTGGTGCCGCGGCCCGGTGTCGAGGTGAAGCGCAGCCGCCCACCGCACTGCTCGAGCACCGTCTTCGCGAGAAACACGCCGAGACCCATGCCCTGCCCGGTCGGCTTCGTGGTGAAGAACGGCTCACCGATTCGCTCGAGCGTCTCGGGCGTCATGCCGCCGCCGCTGTCGACGATGGAGACGACGACGCCGTCGACGACGACCTCGACGCGGGCGTCGCTGGCTTGCAGCGCGTTCTTCACGAGACCGCGCAACGCTTGCGCGAGCGGTCGGCGCGGCACGACGACGACAGCATCGTCGACGACGCGGACGTCGACGCGGTCGAGGCCGGCGACGACGTCGCTGACGAGGTCTTTGACGGCGACGCGGCCGATGCTGTCGCCGCGTGGGGCGCCAGCGTCGGCGGCCATCTGCGACAGCACTTGCTTGCAGCGCTCGACTTCGCGGCCGAGCAGGGCGACATCTTCGACGACAGCGGCGTCGCCACCGCGCACGCGCCGCTGCAGCTCGCCGACGACGACGGCGATGGTCGACAGCGGCGTGGCCAGCTCGTGCGCAGCGCCACCTGCCAGCGTCGCCAACGACGCGAGTCGCCGGGCTTTCTCGGCGTCGCGCTCGCCGCTGCGGAGGGCTGCGCTCATCTCTGACAAGAACGCGACGAGCAAACCGCCCGTCAGCAGGAACGCGACCCACGTGCCGCGGACGTGGGCGGCAAAGGCAGGTCCATCGCTCGGGTGCAGGTGAAACGAAGGATCGGAGACGCTCGGCAGGAACAACGCGCACCAGCCAGCGGCGACGACGACGGCGATGACGACGGCGAAGCGGCGCGGCAGCGCGATGGCGGCGACGGCGAGGTGCAGCACGTAGAGCAAGACGAACGGATTCGACGGACCGCCCAACAACGCGAGCAGCACCGTGAGCAAGACGACGTCAGCGCAGACGGCGCCAGCGACGACGCGGTCGGGCACGTCGCGGGCCGGCGCGCGCGACAGCAGCGCGCGCACGATGACGTTGACGAAGCCGCCGGCGACAACAACAGCAACAGCAGCTGGCGCCGTCGTCGTCAAAAACGTCGCTGACACCAGCAACGCCAGCAGCTGCGCCACCATGGTCGCCCAACGCAGGCGCAGCACCCAGCTCAGGCGCAGCTGGCCCAGAGAAGACGCGTCCATGGGTCAGCTCTGGTGCAGTGCTCGAGCGCCAGCAACGTCCAACGATTCGAGGGAGGGTGCGACAACTTGTCCACCGCACGGAAAACGCAGCTCGGCTAACTGCGACGGATGGCGACCGTCGAAGTCACCCGCCGCGGACCGAACAGTGACCTGCCCCTGGCGCTGCAGCTGAGCGCTGGCGTCGTCGTCGTTGCCGTCCTCTTTCTCTCGCGCTCACCAAAGACGACCCAGACGCCGCTCGTCCTCGATTTCCAGGTCCTCGTGAGCGACCTGCCATCGACGGAGCAACGCACCGTCCGCGCTGTGCACGAAGGCGTGATCGAGGTGGAGCGCGTGCGCAGCGCCGGCACGTGGCCGAGTGTCGACGCGCTCGCCAACGACGGCGTGCCTCCCTTCGCCAACGATCCGCTCGACGTCGGCCATTACGTCTGGCGCCGCGTCGTTCGCGGCCCCACGACCAGCTACGTCGGGACACCCGCGTCGACGACGACGATGCCAACGCTCATCGTGGTGTTCCAAGAGCCAGCTGCTGGCGACGCCGCCTACAGCAAGCCCGCCGTCGACGAAGTCCACCACGAGCTGGCCGACGGCACGCCGATTCACGCGACGCTGTGGAAGCACGCCGGCGCCGTGGCCGACGACGTCATCGACAACCCCCTGGCGGCCGGTTGCCTGCAGGTCCTCGTCGCTCCGATTGCAAATCTTTGATCCTCCGAAGGACCCCAATGAAGTCAGCGTCTCTGTTCACCGTCCTCGCCTTTGCCTTCTCGGTCGTCGGCGTTGCGCACGCCGCGCCGACCACGACGACGACGCCCGCGGCCGCGGCGCGCCTCAAGGTCGGCGTCACGCTGCATCCGTACTTCTCATGGACGAGCAACGTCGTCGGCGACGCCCCCATCGACGTCATCAGCATCTTGCCCGGCGAGATCGACGTCGACGACTACCAGCCGAAGCCCGCCGACATTCAGAAGATCGCCGGCCTCGACGCCATCGTCGTCAACGCCCTCGGCCACGACGATGTCATCAACAAGATGATCGAGGCGTCGGGCAACAAGAAGCTCGTCGTCATCAAGGTCAACGAGGGGACGCCGCTGCTCAAGGGCGCGCACGGCGAGGCGGTGAACTCGCACACGTTCATCTCGTTCACCAACGCGATCCAGCAGACCTACTTGATCGCCAAAGCGCTCGGCGCGCTGCAGCCGGCGTCGACGGAGAAGTTTCAGAAGAACGCCGCTGACTATGCGCGCCGTCTGCGCACCATCAAAGCGAAAGGCGCCACCGACCTCGCCGCGGCGAAGGTGCACCGCGTCGTCACCGTCCACGACGGCTATGGCTATTTGATGCAGGAGTTCGGCTTCGACATCGTCGGTGTCGTGCAACCCGCCCACGGGTTGCAACCGTCAGCAGCCGAGCTGAAGGACATGGTCAAGTTGCTCAAGACCGAGAAGGTCAAGGTCGTCTTCGCCGAAGAGACCTTCCCCGAGGCGATGAAGAAGGTGCTGCACGACGAGGGCGGCGCGCGCCTCTACTTAATCACGCACGTCGCCACCGGCGCCTACACCGCCGACAAATTCGAGAAGGACATGCAGAAGAACGTCGACACGATGGTGCAAGCCCTCGTCAAAGACGACAACACGTGAGCGCAGGCGCCGCCCTCGTCGAAGTCGACAACCTCGTCGTCGACCGCGGCGGCCGCGCCGTCGTCAAAGGCGTCAGCTTCGTCGTCGCCCGCGGTGGCACCCACGCCATCCTCGGACCGAACGGCATCGGCAAGTCGACGCTGTTGATGGCGGTGCTCGGACTCTTGCCGTTTCACGGACGCATTCGCCTGCATTTCGGCGACGACAATGACGTCGTCGGCTACGTGCCGCAGCGCTTCGTCGCCGACCGCAGTCTGCCCGTCACCGTCGAAGACTTTCTCGGCGCGTCCCGGCAGCGACGGCCGGTCTGCCTCGGCGTGTCGCGCGCAACGCGCGTCCACGTGCGCGGGTTGCTCGAGCGCGTCGACCTCGCATCGGTGCAAGAGCAACCGCTGTCGTCGTTGTCGGGCGGACAGATGCAGCGCGTGTTGCTGGCGCACGCCATCGATCCTCTGCCGGCGCTGTTGGTGCTCGACGAGCCCGGCGCCGGCCTCGATGCCGCGTCGTCGTCAATCATGGAGACGCTGTTGACCGAGCTGAAGACGGAGGGTGTCACGTCGTTGTTGGTGGCCCACGACCGCGCCCAGATCGACCGCCTCTGCGACGGCGTCACCGAGCTCGTCGCTGCATGATCGACGGGCTCTCTGCTCTGCTGCGCGCGCTGGCCGCCCGCGGATTCTTGCCCGAGGCCTTCGGCTTTGCCTTCGTCGTGCGCGGCCTGCTCGCCGTCGTTGTGCTCGCGCCGCTGCTCGGCGGCATCAGCCATCTCGTCGTCGCGCGCCGTCTCGCCTTCTTCTCGGCGGCGCTCGGACACGCTGCCTTGACCGGCGTCTCTTTGGGATTGCTGGCCGGCGAATCGATCGCAGCACCATACGGTGGAATCTTCGGCTTCTGTTTCTTCGCTGCCATCTGGATGGTCTTCATCAAGCGCCGCTCGGCGCTGCCACCCGACACCTTGATCGGCATCTTTCTCGCGCTCTCGCTGGGCCTCGGCATCTGCCTGCTCGTCTTGGTGACGCGCAAGTTCAACATCCACCAGGTCGAAGGCGTGCTCTTCGGCAGCTTGCTGACGGTGACGACGACCGACCTCGTGGTGCTCGTCGCCGTTGCGGTCGTCGCCGCCGGCGTCTTGCTGTGGTTCTACAACCAGCTACTGCTCGACAGCATCGCCTCGCCCTTGGCCCACGTCCGCGGCGTGAGCGGCGCGGCGATGGACTACCTGTTTGTCTTGGTGCTGACCGCGGCGATCGTGGTGAGCTTGAAGATCATTGGATCGCTGTTGGTTGAGGCATTCGTGATTGTGCCGGCGGCCGCGGCCCGCAATGTCACCAGCAGCGCACGCGGCTCCTTCGGCGTCGGCATCGTCGTCGCCTTTGTCGCCGGCGTGGCTGGCATCGGCATCTCGGCCGTGACGCCGCTGCCCACCGGCGGCGCCGTCGTGCTGGTCATGACTGCGCTGTTTTTCGTCACCCTCGTCGTCGGCGCTCTGCGTCGGCGCTTCTGAGATCGTCTTGTCTCGCCGTCGCAAAGCTGCACGCGCTCAAGACCCCGTCGATGCGGCCGCCGACGCCGCCGTTGTCGGCCGCATTGCCGCTGGCGACAGCATGGCTCTCGGCGAGCTCTACGACCGCTACGCCGCTCACCTGCTTGGCATTGGCGTGCGCATGCTCGTCGACCGCGCTCGCGCCGAAGACGTCTTGCATGACGTCTTCGTCGAGGTGTGGCTCCGCGCGGGCGACTTTCGTGCCGCGCGAGGCGCAGTGCGTGCGTGGCTGATCGTGCGCATGCGCAGCCGTTGCCTCGATCGTCGAAAGACCGTGTGGGGCAATCGCACCGACTTCGACGTCGACGCGCTGAAGAAGCATGCAGCGCCCGAGCAGGACGTGTTGACGTCGCTCCAGCGCTCTCGCGTACGCGAGGCGATGGCGCTCTTGAGCGGCGAGCAACGCACTGTGATCGAGCTGCTCTACTTCGGCGGGCTCACCACCGCCGTCATCAGCGAGCGTCTCGGCGTTCCCGAGAGCACCGTCAAATCGCGGCTCAGCAGCGCGCGGGAAAAGATGGGCCGTGTGCTTTGAGCGCGGACTACTCGAGCAGGGCAGCACCGGCTGCGGCGCCGTCGAGAGGATCGTCGATGCGGACATACTTCAGCAGCATCGCGATCGAGCGATGGCGGGTGACCTTCCTCGTCGCCGACTCCGGCCGCCCTGCCCGCGCGGCGGCCGTCGCGAAGCCGGCGCGCAGCGAGTGGGCGCTGAGTCGCTCGACGTCGACGCCGGCGGCGCCGGCGGCGTCGCGCAAGACGCGCCACACAGCCTGGTCGTGAAGACGGCGACCGCGGCCGCGGCGACCGAGTGAAATGAAGAGCGCGCCATCGACGACGACATCAATGCCGGCGCGGACATCGCGCCAGGCCTCGAAGGCCTTCACGGGGCAAACGTCGCCGCGCTGCGCGGGCAGACCGATGCGCGCTCCCCTGCCCTCTTGGTCGGTCTTCGACTTCCTGACGGTGACGATGAGGCCGCGGCGTTCGACGACGACGTCGTCAACGTCCAGCGCGACGAGCTCGCTGCGGCGCAGCGCGCCCATGAAGCCGAGGAGCAAGAGCGCGCGGTTGCGCGCGCCCATCTCGTTGTCGGGCTGCTTCTCGACGACGCTCCGCAGCTCGTCGACGGCGAGGGGCCGCGCCTCCTTCTGCGCGACGCCGAGCGTGCGACGCACGCCCTTCATCAGCTCGGAGATGAGCGGGTCCTTCGCCGGCGACGGCAGGCCGCGCAGCGCGTGCGCTTGGCCGATGCCGACACGAGCGCGCTCGATCGTCGACGGTCGTTGTCCTCGACGAACGAGGTCTCCGAGGTACTCGGCCAACGTCGACGGCGACGCTGGCGTCGACGCCCTGCCCTGCTCCGCGCACCAGCTGTCGAAGCGGCGCCAATCGCCGGCGTAGGCGTCGAGCGTCTTCGCTGCGCGACTGGCGCGAACGAGGTCGAGGACTTGGTCGGAGAGACCTTCTGTGGCCGGCGCGCGGACGAGGTCAGACATGCCGTCCGCAGCCTAATCCACGTAAATAACAAGTTATCGTGGATTTGATTGGCGGGGACCCGCAACTCGTTCTGAGTCGGGAGCATGACGAGATGGAAGCTGAGGAGGGCGTGGCGTTAGCTTCGTGTGGGGGTCTGATGGGAACAACACCAGAAAAGCCAAGACACGCTCGTGTTGGCGACGCCAATGAAATCAAGGCACTTTTTCCAGAGCTTCTTCTCTATGCGAACCGATGGGTCGATGTCTGTAGGCTTCGCGGGCAATGTGATCCACGCGATTTTGTACAGCAATCCGTCATGCAACTGTACTCCGGATATTGCCCCGCCACCGTTAGCACGATTGCATTTCTAAAGAACACGATCAAGCAACGCGTCACCAACCATGTCCGACACCTAAAGAAACATCCTCGTGTAGCCATCGATGCTGACGAAACAGATGATGCCCCCGATGCTTCTGTCTTGTTGGTGACCGATCTTCCCTCGCCGGAATCAGCGCTGATTCATCGGGATTTAATTTCTGTCACCGCTGCCACCGTCGATGCGCTGATGAATCTCGCTGTTAATGATTCGGATGTATCCATGATACTGATGGCATTTCAGGATGAGGCCTACCTCGGCGATGACAACTCCGTAAAGCGAGCGGCTGTCCTTACTGCCACGGGTCTATCCGCTTCAGACTACCAAGCTGCAATCAAGCGCCTTCACACTCTTCTGGGGAAGCTCCCGCCTGAGCTCCTTTCCAACGTAGCTGATCACCTCGGGGACTAACATGGCCATGAAGAATGGGAAATTCCTGCACAGTTTACTCTCGGCTGTCACGGATACGGAAGGTATGGATGCTTCCGAAATTGGCGCAGAGTTGAAGGCACTCGGAGTTAAGGTGGAATCCGAGCAGAAGTTATTCGATTCATTTCTTGAAGATTGCGCTGCTGCGCAGCGGCGGCTCCAGTTGGATGCCGCACGTGATGCCCGAACGCGCAATAAGCCGCTTGATCTTCGTCAGCGGGTTCGTGATTTTAAACTCACAATCGATCAGCTTCGAGAGCGCCTGAAGTTGGAAGGAGCACCAGTAGCTGCCTATCGGGATCTCGATCCCGACTCCGATGAGAGGGGACTTCTTGAACAACATTTAGCAGATATCCTTGCACTAAAAGAATCCAAGGCCGACTAGTGCCTATTGCCGGCCATGAACGCGCCGCGATGCTTCTACTGGAGCAGTTCGGTGTGCGGCATCCCCAGCACATTCGCATTGAGGATATTGCATGGCACTTGGGCGTTGAACTGATAGAAGGCGAACTGGAAGGCTGCGCTGCTCAACTGAGCTTATTCGAGTCTCGTGCACGAATTCGAATACCACGTGGCGTTGATCGCGGCCGCTTGCGGTTTACGATCGCTCATGAACTTGGCCATCTTCAACTGCATCAACGCCGCATGGCGGTTTGCTCTGAAGCTGATCTTGACGCTTGGCGAGCTGATCGCGATAAGGAACAAGATGCCAATCGTTTTGCTGCCAGCCTCCTTTTGCCCAGGACTCTGGTCTTACCATTGATTGATGTCGATGAAGTCACATTTAAGCCGATTCGCTCTCTGGCCGAGGCTTTTGAGACATCACTGACTGCCACCGCTATCCGATTCATCGAATTGACTGCGCATCCCTGTGCCCTTGTATATGCAAGGAATGGACAGATCTCTTGGACGAAGAAATCCGACGACTTCTGGCCTCGCTTTCACCCAAAAGGTGAGCACGTCTCGAAGGAATCCCTCGCGCGGGCCTCGCTGAACGCCGATCCGGAAGCCGCGGAAGTGCCGGCTATCTGCTGGCTAGACGATGAGCGCCTCCCTGCCAACGCAACCGTCGTTGAGGACGTTATCCAAATGCCTCGCCAGCAGGCCACGCTGTCCCTTCTCTGGCTGGACGGCATCGAGGCCCCTGAAGATGAGGAGGGGTGATCCGCAATTTTCGAAGGGTCCGGAGCATGGAGCTGTGGAGGCTTCATGAACCAGTTCCAGGTCGACTCGATCAACAAAGGCGGCAACGAGCACGAGCGCATCACCGAGATTGGCGGCCCCGAAGGCGGCGGTTGGCGGCGCTCGGTCCAGCAAATCATCACGAACATTGCCAACGGTGAGCAGTTCTTCGTTGGTGGTGTCGGAAAACGCGCCCAAGTTTCACCTTGGCCCAATCAACAAACCGGTCCTTATCTCAGAACGCACGCTGACGGCCAGTGGAACAACAATCTGTTGTCGCTGCCTCCCATTCCGACCCACTATAAGTAGATTCTTGCGGGTGCCTTTGAGGTGCGGTGCGTCGAGCACCGCACCTCGTTCAATTCTCTTTCTACCGACAGAATTTTCTTTCGTCGAAGCCGCAAATTCTTGCCGGTCGTGAGCATCCCTTGGTGACAGGCGACCAGAGCGCTTGTGCTTCAAGTCGAAACCAACCAGGAGATCAAGATGTATTTCGAAGTGAAAAACGATACCGCGAACGAACCGCGCTGGTGGCTCAAAGGAGACAACCACCAGACCGTTGCCGTCTCCGGCGAGGCCTTCAGCTCCACCGCAAACGCCACAGGTATCCGTCCGGCGAACCGCGTCGTGACGTCGACGGCGTCTGCGCTTAGCGCCGGCGGATGTCCAAGTCAGCAGAGTGGCGAACTCATCTCGAGAAGTGGAAGGCCAGCGGCCTGAGCGCCGACGCCTTCGCCGAACAGCA